>DMMK01000043.1 GCA_003453085.1 Verrucomicrobiales bacterium | reverse complement strand
CAATAGACCGTCTCGCTGGGGATACCGCGCAGGCTAGCGGTGGAGATGACGTTGACGATGTGGCCGCTGCGCCCCGGAATCATCGCACGCAGGGCGGCCTGGGAGCCGAGGATGGTGCCCTTCAGGTTCACGTCCAGCATCACGTCGATCTCGCCTTCCGTGTAGTCGGGGATCCAGCGATGGCGGGCCAGGCCGGCGTTGTTGATCCACGCCGTGGGGCTGCCCCAATGGGCCACCGTTTCCGTCACGATGCGGGTCACGTCATCGCCCCGGCTGATGTCCGCCGTGATGGCCGGCGTCTGGCTTTCAGGCAGGCTGTTCAGCGCCTGGGTCAGCGCCGCAAAGTCCAGGTCCACCAGCGCCACCTTGGCCCCACGGGAGATGAGGGCCTGGGCGGTGGCGAGGCCGATGCCGCGCGCGGCCCCGGTGATGACGCAAATCTGTCCTTGGAGGTTCATGCCCGGACCTTGCCCAGACACAGCCCTTTGCCAAGCCTGCCTTCAGGTGAGCAGCGTTTCCGGCAAAAAGACGCCCTGATTCACCATGCCCAGATTCGTCACCGTCACGCGGGCGATCTCGCTCAGCGCCTCGCGGGTGAGAAAGGCTTGGTGCGAGGTGACGAGCACATTGGGCAGCGAGAGCAGCAGGGCCAGGGTATCGTCCTGCAACACCGCGCCGGAGTGGTCTTCAAAGAAGATGCCTTCCTCCTCCTCATACACATCCAGCGCCACGCCGCCGAGGTGGCCCGATTTCAGTGCCTCGATCAGCGCGGCGCTGTCCACCAGCTTGCCCCGGCTGGTGTTGATCAGGCAGGCCCCCGGTTTCATTTGCGCCAGCGTTTCCCGGTTCAGCAAATGGTGCGTGCCTGCTGCCAGCGGCAGGTGCAGAGACAGCACATCGCTCACGCGCAGCACCTCCTCCAGCGGGGCATAACGTATTTTGTGTTCAATAGCCCAGGCCTCCTGGGGAAAGGGATCGTGCGCCACCACCTGCATGCCAAAGCCCCGGAAGATCTCCGCCGTGCAGCGACCGATCTTGCCCGTGCCCACGATGCCCGCCGTCTTGCCGTGCAGGTCAAAACCCACCAGCCCCGCGAGGGCAAAATTATGCTCCCGCACGCGGTTGTAGGCGCGATGGATCTTGCGGTTCAGCGTCATCAAAAGCGCCACCGCATGCTCCGCCACGGCATGGGGGGAGTAGGCCGGCACGCGGGTGACGGCGATGCTCAGTTCCCGCGCTGCTGGGAGATCCACCTGGTTGAATCCGGCACACCTCAGCGCCACCAGCTTCACCCCCAGGGCCGCCAGTTTTTCCAGGCAGGCACGGTCCAGTTTGTCATTCACAAACACGCACACCGCCTCCGCTCCCGCTGCGGTGGAGGCCGTCTCCGCCGTCAGGCGAAAGTCATGAAACGTCCACTGCAAGGCAGCGGCCCCTTCAGCCGCCAGCGCGGCCTCGTGGTCATAGGGTTTGGTATCGTAAAAGGCGACTTTGATCATGGTTGTAAAAGGGGTTATTCAGGGAGGGTGTCTTTGCCACGGCCACCGCCAAAGCGGATCCATTTTTCAAATTCCACGGCGACAAAGGAGAGCAGGGTGACGATGAGGATCTTCCCCCAGGAGCCCGCGCCCAGCGGCAGGGTGTGGAAGAGCTTGTTCATCACCGGGGTGTAGGTGAAGAGCATCTGGGCAGCGATCATCCCCAGGGCCCCGAGGATGGCCAGGCGGTTCGTCCACAGGCCGATGGAGAAGAGGGAATGGTTCAGGGAACGACAGCTAAACAGGTAGGCGATCTCCACCATGACGATGACATTGATGACGGCCGTGCGGGCGGCGGCCTCCGTTTGGCCCGGCGTCTGCATTTCATCCATGAACAGCCAGAAGGCCCCGAGGATCATGATCAGGGAGATCAGGCCCGTGCGCATGAAGAGCGGAAAGGTCAGCAAGGGGCGTTTCGGGTCGCGCGGAGCCCGCTGCATGAGATCCGGCTCATTCGGCTCAAAGACGAGCATGAGGCCCAGGAACACCGCCGTGGTCATGTTCACCCACAGAAGCTGCACCGGCAGCACCGGGAGGGTGAGGCCAAAGAGGATGGAGACGAGGATGATGGACCCTTCGCCCAGGTTCGTGGGCAGCGTCCAGACGATGAACTTGCGCAGGTTGTCAAAGACGCCGCGCCCCTCCTCCACGGCAGCCTGGATGGTGGCAAAGTTGTCGTCCACCAGCACCATGTCGGCGGCCCCTTTGGCCACATCCGTGCCGGTGATGCCCATGGCGATGCCGATGTCTGCCTGCTTCAGCGCAGGCGCATCATTCACGCCGTCCCCGGTCATGGCGACGACGTGGCCATAGGTCTGCAGGGCCCGCACGAGGCGTAGCTTTTGCTCCGGAGCCACGCGGGCGAAAACTTCCACCCGGTGGGCCACTTCGGGCAGATCTGCCTCGCTGATTTTTTCCAGCTCCTGCCCGGTCAGGGTCTGCACACCGTCCCCCGTGGCGATGCCCAGCTTTTCCGCGATGGCCCTCGCCGTGAGGGCGTGGTCCCCCGTGATCATCTTCACCAGGATACCCGCACGGCGGCAGTTCGCCACCGCTGCGATCGCCTCCGGGCGCGGCGGGTCGATCATGCCCTGCAGGCCCAGGAAGGTCAGGCCTTCCTTCACGTGTTCGTGCGACAG
>DMMK01000046.1 GCA_003453085.1 Verrucomicrobiales bacterium | reverse complement strand
CTGCGTGTCTTGACCATTCTCCTGCGGTCCCCTCTGTCGGTGAGTCTGTCTGCGACTGAGATCGTGGCCGGTCGCGGATGTTCTGGGCGTGCTCCCGAAAATACGGTGGCGGCATTCAATCTAGCCTGGGAGCATGACAGCGATGCCTGTGAGCTAGACCTCTACCTAACCAAAGATGGTGAGATCGCCATCCTGCATGATGCGGATGCCAAACGCACCACGGGCGTGGCCAAAATCGTCAAGGACAGCACCCTGGCCGAATTGCAGGCGCTGGATGCGGGTTCCTGGAAAGCCAAGGGCTACAAGGGGGAAAAGATCCCGACCCTGGCCGAGAGCCTGAAGACGATGCCAGTCGGAAAAAAGCGCTTTTTCCTGGAGATCAAATGCGGCCCGGAGGTGGTGCCGGTGCTGGCAAAGCAGCTCAAGACCTGGCGTCTGCGTGGTGGCCAGCTTTGCATCATCGCTTTTGATCGGCAAGTGGCCCAGGAATCAAAGAAGGCCCTGCCCTGGATGAAGGTCTATCGCCTGTCCTCAGAAAAGACCAAGGACAAGAAGCCTGTGGACCTGACCCAGCTCATTGCCGATACCAAGGCCGATGGCCTGGACGGCCTTGATCTAGGCATGAAATGGGCTTGGAATGAGGCGCTGGTAAAACAGGTGAAGGACGCGGGCCTGGAGCTGTATGTGTGGACCGTGAACAAGCCAGCGGATGTGAAACGTTTTGCGGCCCTGGGCGTTGACGGCATCACCACGGATGATCCGGTGATGGTTCGTGCCGCATTGAAGAACTAATGATTGCAATGACCCTCGGTTGTCGTTTTCACTGCCCATCTCAAACCATGAAAAACATTCTCATCGCTTCTGCCCTGCTCATCAGTGGAACCTTCGCTGCCGAACCCAATTACGCCATCAATCCTGTGCCGCGTGATGGCGGCTGGGTGAAACGGCATGAAAGCTTCAATGCCATTTCCAAGCAGGGAACCGCCACGCTGGTCTTCCTGGGCGACTCCATCACCCAGGGCTGGGAAGGCAAGGGCAAGGCCACCTGGGAGAAGTTTTACGCCAAGCGCAATGCCGCCAATTTTGGCATCGGCGGGGACCGCACAGAGCATGTGCTGTGGCGTCTCGATAACGGCAACTTCGATGGGCTGAAGCCGAAGCTTATCGTGCTCATGATCGGTACTAATAACACTGGCCATGTGGGCCGTGCGCAGAAGGAGCTGAATGGAGCCATCTACGCAAGCTCCGCCGAGCAGACGGCCGAAGGCGTGAAGGCCATCATTGGCAAACTGCAGGCCAAGGCCCCTGAGGCCAAGATCCTGCTGCTGGGCATCTTCCCACGCGGTGAAAAACCCACAGATGCCATGCGCCAGCAGAATGAAGCGACGAATGCCATCATCGCCAAACTTGCCGATGGCAAACAGGTGCATTTCATGGACATCGGAAAGACCTTCCTTCAGCCGGATGGCACCCTCACCCGTGAGGTCATGCCTGACCTGCTGCACCTTTCTGAAAAAGGCTACGACATGTGGGCGGAAGCGATTGATCCCAAGATCAAAGAGCTGCTGGGCGAGTGAGTTTGGCCGTCTCTAAACATCTCTGACTCTCTTGAGAGCCGCCTTTTCGGGCGGCTCTTTTTTATGAGGATCTTGCCGCGTGCATTTCGCAACGAGGGTATGCGTCCTTTGCACGAAAAGCGGAATTTGAATGCCCACAGGCGCGAGGGTGGATTGAGTTAAGGTGTTGATGGTGAGGGGTTTGCTGGCGGCTTGGTGATCGTGGCACCCTGTGTGCGATAGAGGGAGCCATACTGCTGCTTCCCATGATCCACACCAATCCAAACCCCCGCTACTCGCAACTCCGTGTTGCCTCTGTGGCCGTTGCGATTCTCGCAGTGGCTGCGGCTGCCACGGGTGCGGCTGGCAGCGGATCGGTGCTGGCATGGGCGGTGGCGGTCATCGCCCTGGTCACCTTCGGGGCGAGTTTTTTTCTCAAAACCTGATCCCCATAAAACTATGACTGTCACACCTCGCACCGACGAAGTCCTGCATGATACCGCCAATGATTTCCGCAATCTGGGAACTGCGGTCAAACAGGATCTGAACAACCTCCGCGATGAGGCCCGCACCCGCATTGACGGCTGCACCCAGAAAGTGGTGCAGGATGCCAATCAGAACCTCAATCATCTGCGTGATTACGTTGTGCAGAACCCTCTTCGTGCCCTCGCCTATGCCGCCCTCGGCGGTGTCGTTCTCGGCCTGTATCTGCGCCGCTAAGCGACCCTGAAGTCAATCTCCTGTTTCTCAACCTCAACACACTACCTCTATGCTCTACACCGTCGCCGTCGTTCTTCTCATCCTCTGGCTGCTGGGCCTCGTCACCAGCTACACGCTCAGCGGATTCATCCACATCCTGCTGGTGATCGCCATCGTGGTGATTCTGCTCCGCGTGATCCAGGGCCGCAAGCCCCTCTGAGTTAACGCTCCTTGCCTAACCATTAACATCACATTCCTATGAGCCTACTTTTCAAACGCAAGCCCCTCACCACCACTGAACGGATCAACCACAGCCTGCGCACCATCTCCGATGAAGCCCGCGGCATCCTTGACAGCATTGGCAAGGATTCGCAGGCCTACACGGGCCAGGTCAAAGAGCGCCTGGCCGGCATCGCCGACTACGCGGGTGAAGCCAGCCATGAGATCGAGCGTCAGCTTCGCAATAAGGCTTCGGCGCTGGATTCCGTGGTCCACAAACGTCCCTACGAATGTCTGGGCGTGGCCATCGGCCTGGGCTTGTTGTTTGGCCTGATGGCCAGCAGCAGCCGTCGTTAATTCACGTTTCGTCATCCCCCCTCCAGGATCAGCGGAACTCTCCTTATGGAAGCCTTGCAACTTCAGCTGGCTCCGCTTATCCGGCTCGCCACGGTGATGCTCACCGTGGCGATGCTGTGGGCGGGCCGGGACTTTTTTATCCCCTTGGCATTGGCGGCCCTGTTCGCTTTTTTGCTGAAGCCAGTGGTGTCCTTCTTTAATCACCGCCTGCACTTTGCCCGCACCTTGGCCGTCATCACCGTGACGGTCCTTTCGTTTTCAGTGATGGGAGCATTGCTGTGGGTGCTCGGGGTCGAGCTTCACCAATTGGTGAAGGAACTGCCCGGATACCGCCACACCATCCATCAGCGGGTGATCAGCGTGCGGGAGGTCGGGCAGGGCGGCGTGCTGGAAAAGCTGCAAAGCCTCGCGATGGAGATTTCCACCGCCTCTGATGCGGAAGAGGTGAAGCGCAATGGTGCAGCTCCGGAAACTCCGGTGCTGATAGAACGGTCCACCAATCGGCTGCAGGAGACAGCCATGTCGGCCCTGGGCTTTTTAGCTGATAGTCTGGGGACGGCGGCTGTGGTCGTAGTTTTTGTGATCTTCATGCTGCTGCGGCAGAATGATGTGCGAAACCGGGTCATCCACTTGGTGGGATACAGCCGACTGACGACAACGACGCGGGCCTTGGATGAGGCTGCCTCACGGGTCAGCCGTTATCTGCTCATGCAGGGTTTGATCAACGGGGCCTACGGGCTGCTGCTGGCGGCAGGTTTTTGGGCCATCGGGCTGCCGTATGTGGTGCTGTGGGGGGCGCTGGCAGCGCTGTTCCGTTTTGTGCCTTACATTGGTCCCTGGATCGCTGCGATCCTTCCCGTCGCTTTAAGTTTGGCAGTGTTTGATGGCTGGACGCAGCCGCTGATGGTAATCGCGCTAATCGCTGGCCTGGAATTGCTCACGAACATGGTGCTGGAGCCTTTGCTGTATGGCCAGAGCGCCGGAGTGTCTGACCTCGCCTTGCTGATTGCCATTGTGTTTTGGACCCTGATCTGGGGGCCTGTGGGGCTGCTGCTGGCTACCCCGCTGACGGTTTGTCTCGTCGTTTTTTCCAAGTACATCCCCGAACTGAAGTTCATCGAGATTTTGATGGGCGACCAGCCTGAGGTGCAGCCCTCATTTTTGGTGTATCAGCGTTTGCTGGTCGGGGATGTGGAGGAGGCGGAGGACCTGACGCATGCATCCTCCAAGGAAATCGGCCATGGTAAAACCCTGGATCAGGTGCTGCTGCCTGCTGCCGTCCATGCACGCCGGGAGATGCTGGCAGGACGTCTTTCCAAAGAGGAGTCGGACGGGATTCTGGAAACGCTGACCACGTTGGCCTGCGAGACGGTGCTTGATGACGTGCCTACTGTCCCTGAAGGCAAAGGGCCGCTGCTGCTCTGTCGCAGCTTTGATGCTTCGGCCGATTCAATCGCCCTTCACTGGCTGATGCGCACCGTGGGGGTCGGGCTGTGGCGGTGGGAGTCCATCCCTCAGTCGGCCCTGGTTTCTGAAGTCATCGCCCAGGTGGAAAGCCTGAAGCCCGCCATCGTCTGCATCAGCGCCATGCCCCCGGGTGTCAGCAGCACTGCGCAACTGCTGTGCAAGCGGCTGCGCCACCGCTTTCCGGAACAGAAGATCCTGCTGGCGCGCTGGGGTGCCCCCAAAGCGGAAAGCACATCGGATACCGGTGCGACCTGGGTGGTGACGACGACCGAAGAGGCCCGTGAACGTCTGGAATCCGTCCTGCCTCTGGCTGAACTGCCGGAGCCAGTGCCATCATGATCTCGCGTTGTTCCGGATCGTGCGTCTTTCTTTTTAAGTTATTGAATCTCCCCCCTTATGAGGACCTATCTTTGCGTCTGCGGACAGCCTGTCTTTTTTAACAACAGCGTTTGCATTGCCTGCGGTCGCGCGATTGGCTTTGATCCCGCTTCACGTGAAATGCGTGCTCTGGACCTGGCTGAAGAAGGGGTGCACCAACAGGCATTGGCCGAAGTCGCCCCCAAGCGTGGTTTCTTCCGCCGAGGGCCCAGACAGGTGACCCCCCAGCGCTACCGTTTTTGTGCCAATCTGAATGCCTGCGGCTGCAACTGGCTGATCCCTTCCGATGCAGATCCTGCCAGCCTGTGCCCTGCGTGTGGGACGACCCGTGTCATTCCGGATCTTTCCCAGCCAGGCAATGGCGAGCGCTGGACCAAGCTGGAGACCGCCAAACGCAGGCTGCTTTTCACCCTGCTGGATCATGGCCTCTGGGGACCGGGCAGCATGCTGGAACCTGCTGTGCCGATGGTCTTCGATTTTTTGCAGTCCCTGCCCGGCCAGCCTTCCGTGCTCACAGGTCATGATACAGGAGTCATCACCCTGAATGTGCAGGAGGCGGATGATGACCTGCGCGAGAAGACCCGCCTGGAAATGCGCGAGCCGTACCGTTCTTTGTTAGGCCACTTCAGGCACGAGTCAGGGCATTATTATTGGGATGTGCTCATCGCTGGTAGCCCCTGGCTGGAGGAATTTCGGAGCCTTTTTGGAGATGAGACGGCGGACTATGCCATGGCCCTCCAGCGCAACTACACTGAAGGCCCGCCACCAGGGTGGGAGGAAAATCACATTAGCGCCTATGCGGCCTCCCACCCCTGGGAAGACTGGGCCGAAACCTGGGCGCACTGGCTGCACATGAGCGATACCTTGGAGACGGCAGATTCAGCCGAGTGCCACAGCAACATCGTGCAGCCGAAAATTGACCCCGCGTTGCTATGCGGTGAAGGGCAGGCACCTACACAGGAGGTGCAGGCTTTTTGCGAAAGGGTCGGCCACTGGGTAGCACTGACGACCTTGGTCAACGAACTGACCCGTAGCATGGGGCAGCCGGATGCTTATCCCTTTGTGTGCAGTGGCTTAGTACTCAAAAAGCTCTTCTTTATTGATCGGGTCATGCATCCTACAACGCAGGAATAGTAAATTGCATAATGCAATAAAAAGGGGTATCTGGTTCGTGCAAAAAGTCGTTTTTGATTGAATTTGTGATGGTGGCGATACTTTATAAGTCTTTCATAATCAATGAATTGATTCGATTATTTGGCGGTTGGCAAAGACTTTGCACTAGATGGTCGGCGAGAAGGCGCTTTTGAGCGTGCAACTCCAGCACTCGATCTCCCATGAAAACCCCAGACATCTCCTCTGACGCCCCCCTTCACGCTACCCCTGAAGACAACACGGCACGGCAGGCGAGCTTTTTCATTTTCGCTTTTGGCATGCTGATCCTCACCCTCTCTTTCCTGAGTAGTTGCAACACCACGCGCGGTTTTGGTCGCGACATGCAGCATGTGGGCAGCACGATTGAGCGCCAAGCCACCAAGGTCCAGTCGGGCCGATAAGAATCCTCGTCCAAGTCACTGATTTTCAATTCTCTCCACAACACCATGAGCCCCCATCTGACTCCCATCGTCTCCATCGTCGCAGGCATCTGTGTGCTGATTTTCCCACACCTGCTGAACTACGTCGTGGCCATCTATC
>DMMK01000540.1 GCA_003453085.1 Verrucomicrobiales bacterium | reverse complement strand
GGACATCCCCTACACCGTAACCGCCCGTCCTGATACGGGCCTCTACAATGCCAAAGTCGGCATTTGGCTCTTCCTCGCTTCTGAGGTGATGCTTTTCGGCGGCCTTTTCTCTTCCTACATCTTCCTGCGGGTGGGGGCAGACTATCACTGGCCCGTGCATGAGCTGAACGTGACTATGGGGTTCATCAACACCCTGGTGCTCATCTTCTCCTCCGTCACGGTCTTGCTCGCATGGGCTAACTTGAAGCTGCGCAACATCGGCAAATTCAAGATGTACATGGCCCTCACCATCCTTTGCGCCATGGCCTTCATGGTCATCAAGGGTTTTGAGTATCGCTCCAAGTTCAATCACTACGCCGTCAAGCTGACCGATGGCACCTTCCTCACAGGTCACCTGGACGAGGGTTATGAAATCAAATTCGGCGAAGCCAAGGACTTCACCCTCACCATCACCGGTGAAAACAAAGCCGTTGATGCTGACCCGGCTGGCTACGTGGTGCCTTTCGTGGACGGCGAACTGCCTTCCTTCAAGCTCGACTCCGGCGAAGAATTCTCCCTGGAAGCCTCCGCTTTCAAAGCCTTCCGCAAAAAGACCGTGGCTGCCGCCAGGGAAACGCTGGAAAAGCGCCGCCAAGAACTGCGCGATCAGGGCAAGGCCGACAAAGCCCGCGAACTGAACATCGTCCCTGACACCACGATCAAGATCGTCGCCAGCCAGCCCGTGAAGTTCAAGGTCAAGCCTTCCAAGCTTCTCGGTTACTCCGCTGATACCATCACCTTCGCCGATGGCACCACTGCCAAGGGCAAGCTGATTGACGACAAAATGACCCTCACCGTTGACGGTGTGGATGCACGCTCCGTCCCAGACGCTGAGAAGTCACTCGCCTGGAACAGCCAGTATCTGGGTGAAGGCTGGAAAAAAGCCTTCATCGCCAACCGCGACCACGCCCAGGCGGAGTTCAAGAAACACTACCCGAACCGCGATCCTCAGAAGAGCGCTACCCATCAGAAGGAAGCCTTCTACCTGAAGGTTGAATCTGACACACCTCCTGCAGCCGCTGCCGCCCATGGCGAAGGCCATGCCGCCGAGGCCAAGGCTGCCCACGGTGACTCTCACGACGCTCACGCCGGACACGGCCCTAAAGTGGTCCTGGAAAAGAAAGACATCGCTTTCTACTCCAACTACACGCCGAAACTGAACACCTACTACGCCATCTACTTCACCCTCACAGGTCTGCACGGTCTGCACGTGGTGGCGGGTGCCCTGGTGCTGACTTACTTCCTCCTATTCGACGGCAAGATGCTTCGCAACGACCCAGAGCGCCTCGCTAACCGAGTCGAAGTCGGCGGCCTGTTCTGGCACTTTGTGGACTTGGTGTGGATCTTCCTGTTCCCGCTCCTTTATCTCCTCTAATCGATAGTTTTCTCTTCACCCCTTTTCTCTCAAGTTTATGGCCGACAGTCCTGAAGAAATCCACAAGTCGATCAAGAAGATCATCATCGTCGGCACCGCTCTGGCGGGGCTCACTGGCGCCACCGTGCTTCTTTCCTTTTATGAAATGCCGACCCACAGCATGAACATTCTGGCCGGCATGATCTTAGCGGCCTTCAAGGCTTCTCTCGTAGCACTGATCTTCATGCACTTGAATCACGAGGCGAAGCTGATCTACAAGATCCTCGCTTTCACCGCAGCCTTCGCCATCGCGTTGTTCTTCCTGTTCGTATTCTCCGCCAGCGACCCCTTGGTCTTCCACGGCTTTTACGACAGCAACAACTGATTCCCCTCATCCGGCCATGTCCCTCAAGCACTTCCACATCGTCTTTCTCTTTTTCGCCATTCTCGGTGACCTGGGTTTCTGGCTGTGGACTCGCATGCTCCCTGAGCAGGCGGCTTCCCTGGGTGTGACCGGGCTTGGTGCTTTCGCTGGCTGGCTCAGTCTTGTGATGACCGCCTATGGCATCTGGTATGTGGTGAAAAAGAGCCGCACCATCATTGTCTGACCCCTTTCCCCCTCGCTGCCCCGTGAACGCTTCCCTTTTCCAGCTCGCCTGTGCCACCTGCCGTCCCGATCCGGGCAGCGTGATGGCCCAGGCCCAGGATATGGCCGTTCTCGTCATGCTGGGTTTCCTCGCCCTCGGCATGGGTGCCGTGGGTCTGATCTTCTTTAACTTTGTCCGTAAACAAAACCGTCTCTCCGCTGACGCGCAGCTTTAATTTTCCCCTCGTAATCTCTCATGAGCGTCTCTGACATCAATACCTGGATCGGCATCACTCAAAACGCCTCTGAGCACGGCGGTCTTGTGGATCACATGCTCGGCTTCGTCCACTGGTTCATGCTGGCCCTGTTCATCGGCTGGTCCATCTTCCTGGCCATCGCCTTCACCCGTTTCCGCAAGTCGAAAAACCCTTCTGCGGATTACCATGGCGTCCGTGGCCATGCCTCCACCCACATCGAAATCGGCGTGGTCGTGGTGGAAGCCATCCTGCTCCTCGGTTTCGCCTTTCCTCTCTGGTCCCGCCAGGCCGACGACTTCCCGACCAGCCCGGACACCATCAAAATCCGCGCTCTGGGTGAGAAATTCCTCTGGAACTTCCAGTATCCCGGCAATGACATGATGCTCAGCACCTGGAGCATGAAGGGCATCACCCCTTCGAACGTCACCGGCCGTGACCTCATGGACCCGAACGGCAAGGACGACTTCGTCAGCCCCAGCACCATGAAGCTTCCTGTAGGCCGCCCCGTCATTGTGGACGTCAGCAGCAAGGACGTGATTCATAACCTCGCCCTCGTGCCAATGCGCTCCGCCCAGGATGCCATTCCCGGTGTGAAGGCCCACATGTGGTTCAAGCCGGTGAAGGAAGGCACGTGGGACATCATTTGCGGTCAGCTTTGCGGCCCAGGCCACGCCCAGATGCGTGCCGTGCTGGAAGTCATCGATGGCAAAGAATACGATGAGTGGGCCAAGGAGCAGTCAGCCAGCGCTGCCGCCAAGTCGGCTGCCGCAGCCGCACCACCTGTGGCATCCGCCCAGTAATCCGACTTTTCCTGCTCAGCATTTTTTCGGGAATGTCCCGCTTCTGATCAGGGAGCGGGACGTTTTATTTTCACCACCGACCATGATCTGGACCCGCTTTCAAAAAATCGCCCTCATCGCCTTCATCACCGTGGAGGTGCTGATCTTTGTCGGGGCTGTGGTGCGGGCCACGGGCTCCGGGCTCGGCTGTCCCGACTGGCCAAAATGCTATGGCTGCTGGGTCCCGCCGACCAGCGCCAACGACATTGATTTCAGCAAACTGAAGATCGAAAAATTCCGCGCCAAGGCCGCCGCGCATGGGCGTGATCCAGCAACGATCACGCCTGAAACTCTCAAGGCGGAGTTCGATCCCGTCGCCACTTGGATCGAATATGTGAATCGCCTCACCAGCATGCCCGTGGGTGCCGCAATGCTCTGGCTTCTCATCGCCTCCTTCGGCCAGATCCGGCTTCATCGGCAGCGCGTCTTTTGGGCTTCCGTCGCTTCTTTTATTCTGGTCCTAGTGAATGCGTGGCTGGGCATGCGGGTGGTCTTAAGCGGGCTCAAGCCAGGCATCATCACCCTGCACATGGCCCTGGCCATCCTGCTGCAATGCGTCCTGGTCTACACCGCGTGGCGCGCCAATGACCGCCCTTGGCGGCTCCCCTGGAAACTCCTGCCCTCTTCTGCCCTGCGCCTGCTCGCCTGGGGACTTTTTTCCCTCATCGTCATCGAAGGCATCATGGGATCGCAGGTGCGCGAACTGACGGACCATCTCGCCCACAGCCACGCCGGACATCCGCGCAGCGAGTGGGTGGTCGAACTGGAGCAAAGCTGGGTTTACCTTCTCCATCGCAGCTTTTCCTGGCTCATCCTCTTCGCCGGAGCCGCCTTTTTACACCTCAGCCGCCGTCACCTCACCCGCGCCGCGTGGCTGGAGTGGAGCATCTTTGGCCTGATCTTCAGTCAAATGATCCTGGGTGTTGTCTTGGCCCACGTAGGGATCGTTGGCATCGCCCAGGTGCTGCACATTGGCCTCTCCTCTTTACTCGTCAGTGCCCTCTTCCTCTGGCTGCTGGGTTCCACTGGAAAGGTTGTCAGTGTTTCTGGCGCATTGTCGCCAGCGCGTTAAGTTGCCGTCCCCATGTCCGAAAGCGCCAGCCCCTCCCCCGAGCCTGCCTCCAAAACCTGGAGCATGAATGACC
>DMMK01000348.1:2736-10002 GCA_003453085.1 Verrucomicrobiales bacterium | reverse complement strand
CGCCCACCCGGCTGCCCTGGGTGCCGCCCCCCTGGTCGGCAAACTTGGCTTTCCCGGTTTGTTCGATGACGGGGCCCGCCTCGAATTCACTGCGGATAGCGATGACGTCGCCGCCTGTGGCGTTGCCCTTGCGCTGGATGTAGTAGCTGCCGATGTCCTTGCCATCGGGCAGTTTCAGGCCCTTGAGAGTGGCTTCCAGTTCACTGTCGGTGATGGCTTTACCAGCCTTCAGTTCGACGTGGGTGAGACCACCGCCACGGAAATCAATGCCCAGGCTGGCCTTGCCCTTCACAGCCAGGGTGGCGAAGGAGATGGCCGTGACCACCAGGGAAGCGATGATGAAACCCTTGGCCTTGGCCAGGATGTCGAACACGCCATCCGGGAACAGCTTCACGGTGGAGATGCTCTTGAGCAGGCCTTTGTCGATGACCCACATGAAGATGACGCGGGTGACGATGAGGGCACCAACCATGGAGGAAAGGAGACCGATCATCAGAGTGACCGCGAAGCCCTTCACCAGACCGCCGGCGATGGTGAAAAGGATGATCGCGGAGATCAACGTGGTGATGTTGGAGTCGGCAATGGCGGAGAAGGCTTTCTCATAAGCAGACTCCAGGGCACCGGAGATGGTCTTGCCTGCCTCGCGTTCTTCACGGAGACGTTCATAGATCAGCACGTTGGCATCCACAGCCATGCCGATGGTGAGCACGATACCGGCGATGCCGGGCATGGTGAGCGTGAACCCAAAGAGGGACATGCCGCCGAAGAGGATGCTCAAGTTGATCACCAGACCGACGATGGCGATGAGACCGGCCATGCGATAAACGAAGAGCATGAACAAGGTGGTGATGCCCAGACCGGCGATGCCGACCCACTTGCCCTGATTGATGGAGGACTGACCATAAGCGGCGGAGACGGCGCTTTCAGACAGGATGGTCATCGGGTTTTCCAGGGGGTTTTCCAGCAGGCTGGCCAGCGTGCGGGCTTCCTGCTCCTTGAAACGACCGCTGATGACGGCAGTGCCGCCGAAATGGTCGGTCTGAAGGGTCGGGGCCGAGATGATTTCTTTGTCCACGATGATGGCCAACTGGCGGCCACGGTTCACGGCGGCAACTTCATCGAAGAGCTTGGCACCGGTGCTGTCGAAGTTCAGGATGACCTTCCAGCCTTCGGCGTCAAAGGTTGCGAAGGCTTCCTTCACATACTTGCCTTCCATGTCAGCGCGGTTGCCCACGGTCTCCGTGCCACGGTCAGGAAGCTCTTTGCCCTGGTCGTCCTTCTGCGCCTTGTACTTCAGGTCTTCGGTGCCGGGAGTGCGCGGCTGGCCGGGAGCGTTTTGGGGCTTAACGATGCGGAACTCCAGGAAGGCGACCTGCTGGATCTTCTGGCGCACGTCGGCGAATTCTTCGGCCTTCACCCCAGGCATCTGGATGAGGATGCGGTCCTCCCCCTGTGGCTGCATGGTGAGGTCTTTGTTGCCTTCGGAGTTGAGACGTTTTTCCAAGATGGCAATGGCCTGCTGGACGGAGCTCTGGGTGACGGGCTTGGCGGTGCCGTCGTCAGACTTGCCGGGCTCCAGGCGCACGACGAACTCACTGCCCCCCTGAAGGTCAATGCCCAGCTTGATGCCCATGCTGTTGACCGTCCACAAGGCAAAGGCCGTGGCGATGAGGATCAGCACGGAGCCATACCTGCGCTTGCGGTCATGCATCGTCGTGCCGATGTAAAAGAGGAGCAGCAGGAGGATGGAGGCTCCGACGAGGAAGGTTGAAATGGCGGCCATGGTGGATTGATTGGAGAGAGAGGGAACGGGGCTCAGTGCTCAGAGGAGCACGGCGGGAGGCAAGGCGGAACGGATCAGGCGGTGGTGGCTTCGACCACGTCGGATTTTTTGCTGACGGAGGCAATCGCGCCACGGTCGTATTCAATCTTCACATTGTCGGCCACCTTAATCATCACGGTGCGGTCCTTGACACTGGTGATGATGCCGTGTTCGCCGCCATTGAGGACGACATGGTCGCCGACCTTGACGTTGCTGATGAGCTTTTCGTGCTCCTTCTGCTTCATGCGCTGAGGGCGGATGAGGACGAAGTACATCATCACGAACATGAGCGCCATCATGATGAAGGTCGTGGAGCTGTTCTGGGGCGGCGGTGCCGCCTGAGCGAGGAGGGGGAGGAAAATGGATGTCATGGATCGGTGGTTTCGGGAGGGGTTTGGTAACGGGCGACGACTTCCTCGCGGAAGTCAGCAAAGCAACCTTGTTCGATGGCTGAGCGTGCCCTGGCGGCAAGGGACAGGTAGAAATGCAGATTGTGCAGGGAAATCAACCGCAAACCCAGGACCTCCTGGGTATTGATGAGGTGGCGGATGTAGGCCCTGGAAAAGCCCTGGCAGAGCGGGTGTGTGTCCTCGGCGAGAGGACGGAAGTCTTTGGCAAATTTGTTGTTCCGCAGGTTCAGCGTGCCTTCATGGGTGAAAGCGGTGCCATTGCGGGCCAGGCGGGTGGGCAGCACGCAGTCGAACATGTCAATGCCGCGGGCGATCAGCTCCACCATCTGCGGCGGGGTGCCGAGTCCCATGGCGTAGCGGGCCTGGTTTTGCGGCAGCAGCGGGCAGGTCCATTCGGCGATGCGCATCATGTCCTCTTCCGGCTCACCCACACTGAGGCCGCCGATGGCGTAACCGCTAAAGCCCATGGCGACAAGCTCGCGGGCGGAGCGCTCACGCAGGTCCTGAAAGGTGCTGCCCTGGACGATGCCAAAGTGCAACTGCGCGCCACCGCCGGTCTGCGGCTGGTGCTGGTCAATCCAGTCGCGGCAGCGGCGTGCCCAGCGCAGGGTCAGCTCCAGACTGGTACGGGCATCGTCATGGCTGCAGGGCCAGGGCGTGCATTCGTCGAACAACATGGCAATGTCGCTGCCCAGGGTGGCCTGGATTTCCATGGCGACTTCCGGCCCTAGGAACATAGGGCTACCATCCACGTGATTGTTAAAGTAGCAGCCTTCTTCCTTGAGCTTGCGCAGCTTGGCGAGGGAGAAGACCTGGAAACCGCCGCTGTCCGTGAGGATGGGGCGGTCCCAGTTCATGAATTTGTGCAGACCACCCGCCGCGCCGATGATCTCCGTCCCGGGCCGCACCCACAGGTGGTAGGTATTGCCCAGAATGATTTGGGCATTTAGGGAGCGCAACTCTTCCGGGTGCACGGCCTTCACCGTGGCCTGGGTGCCGACAGGCATGAAAATGGGCGTCTCGATCACGCCATGAGGCGTCGTCAACCGTCCGCGCCGGGCGGAAGAGTTGGGATCGGTGGCCAGAAGTTCAAACATGCAAGTAGGTAAAAGGGCGCGGAGTGTGGCGGACAAAGCGCCGGGTGTCAAAGGGGGAGCGCGGGGGAGCGGGATTTAAGGGAGAGGTAGGAAGACCGGAAGTAGGCACCCTGGTTTGTGTGGTTTGCTGCTCTTTTTAAAAGAGGAACGGGGATGGGGAAAAAGATTCAAATTCTCCCCATCTGGGGATTTTTGGCGATAACACGCTGATTATCAACGCCTTACCGATGGGGATAAAATCCCCATGGCATCCCCATCTGGGGAAATTTGGGGAGAACGCCTGGGGATGAGAGGTGAGACCGCCGGACGCAGCATGCCAGGCGAAGGCGGGAAAAGGGGGCGTAAGCAGAACCGAACATTTTCAAACATTATTTAATATCCGCCAAAGAGAGACATCTGGCAAGGGAGGAATGGGACCGTTCACACCCCCAGTCTTCGCCAATAAATGAAGGCGATGGGGAACATGGCGACGCACTCGGTGGCCGCAGCGGCCAGAAGCTGGCGGTCAGGGGTGCGTATGGCGATAGTAAGGAAGATGGCGGCCAGCAGCAGGGCGGTGCCGATGATGAAGATGGCGGCGGGGGAGATCCACTGGCGGATGCGCGGGCACTCCTGATCCACCAGGTCCAGGAAATGCCAAGCCATGTAGGCAAGGAGGATCGTGGAAAGGATGTAAACGCCCTGCACGAGGGTGACGGAGCCGGCATAGTTGTAACAGCCATGAACGAGGACCACGGCCATGAAGGTGACAAGAAAGCGGTCCGCCGTATTGAAACGGGAACGCAGGAGCACGTAGAGAGCATGCGTGGAGGTGCCGGTGAGGGCAGCATGGAGGAAATTGGCCGTGAACAGGCGGGCCAGGGCGACACCGCCTCCATTCTGGAGGTAGTAGTTGATGTTTTCCTCCAGGGCGAAGCCGAGGCCCACGAAAGCACCTACCATGAGGGCACCGCCCGGAGGCCGACGATGCAGCAGCCACGGCATGAAAAGGGAGGCGAGCAGCAGTTTGCTGAGTTCCTCCCGCATGCCGACGCCGCCAATCTGGTACCAGAGGTCGTAGGGGAAAGGGGCGTCCTTCTGGATGCCCAGGGCGACCTCCTGCCAGGAGGAGATGAGCAGTACCGGCCAGACACTGAGGATGCCTGCCAGCAAGGGTAGCAAGGGCGACACCCAGCGCCAGGGCCCCTGCACGCCATGGAGCACCAGGATGACATACCAGATGGAGGCTGCCAGGAGAGCGACGACCAGCGTGCCCCAGGGGGCGCTGAACAGGAAACGGTACTTCAGCAGGGCCTCCCACTGCAGACGATAGTCGCCCATGATGGCGGCGGCATGCTGACTTACATCTGGCTCGATGGAATACCACCAGTCTGGCTGGGCGGCGATCTGGCGGAGGACGGGCACGTCTTTGAGAACGATGGCGAGGTGAAAGGCGGAATCGCGCACGATGCCGGGCTGGGGAAAGAAACTGGCCTCCCGCATGAAGGCGGCCAGGGAGGCGGAAGGGTCGCGCTCCTGCATCTGGTAGGCCTGGATGAGATTGGCTGTGATGAGGGGCGAGGGCTGCGCGGCCTTTTCACTCAGGGCCTGGGTAAGAGCGGCCTCGTGGCTGAGGGCGGCCTGGATGAAATCCCGCCAGAGCTGCTGGACAGCGGGATCCGCAGAGTGCCGGACCAGCAAGGGCTGGATGTCATAACCGGCGAGCTGCCCCTCGCTCCCAAAGTCCTCCAAAGTGGTGGTTTTGACTTCGAGCACTTCGGCGATGTGGTGGATCTGGGCCGTCACCTGATGCAGCCAACTGACCAGTTCATGCGGGGTGGGCTTTTCCGCCCGCTGGAGGTCCTGCCATTGCTCGCGAATCTTTTGCTCCACCGGATCCACCGAGATATGGCGCCCTGTGTCCGGACTGACGACGATGATGAGCAGGGCCACAAGGAAACTCCCGCCGGCGATGGCCAGGGCCAGGCGCTTGAGGAAGCTGCTGTTGCGGCTCAAGGAGTGAATGGATGCGCGCCAGCCGGTCATGAGAGGGAGGGAATGGAGCCGGATGCCTGCGGGTGCAAGGCGCAGATGGCGGTCTCAGTGGCAGGGCAAAGGCCACGCTCTGTGATGAGGCCGGTGACAAGACGGGCGGGGGTGACATCGAAGGCGTAATTGGCGGCCGGTGAGCCGGGGGAGACGATGCGCAGGGTCTCGACCGACCCGCTTTCGGTGATGCCTTCCAGATGGGTTACTTCCTCGGCCCCGCGCTGCTCAATGGGGATGCCCTGCACGCCATCGCGGAGGGTCCAGTCAAAGGTGGAACTTGGCAGGGCGACGTAAAAAGGCACGCCATTGTCCTGGGCGGCGAGGGCTTTTAAATAGGTGCCGATCTTGTTCGCCACATCGCCGCTGCGGGTGACACGGTCTGCGCCGGTGATGACGAGATCCACCTGGCCATGCTGCATGAGGTGGCCGCCGGTATTGTCGGCAATGACGGTGTGTGGCACGCCCTGCTGAGCGAGTTCCCAGGCGGTGAGGCGCGCGCCCTGATTTCGCGGGCGGGTTTCATCCACCCAGACGTGGATGGGGATGCCTGCCGCATGGGCGGCATAGATGGGAGCGGTGGCGGAACCGTGATCCACAAAGGCCAGCCAGCCAGCATTGCAATGGGTAAGGACATGGACGATCTGGCCGGGCTTTCGGGAAGCGATGACGCGGATGATTTCCAAACCGTGGGCACCGATGGCGGCACAGGCGGCGGCGTCTTCATCGGCGATGGTTTCGGCGGTGAGGCGGGCGGTGGCGACCCGGTTTTCAAACCCGGCGGCCTGGATGGCGGTGAGCTGGCGATTCACTGCCCAACTCAAATTCACGGCGGTGGGCCGGGGGATGATGAGGCTGTCTGCCAGGGTGCGGAGTTGATCTGGTGTAGCGGCCTCGCGGGCGGCCAACCACATGCCGTAAGCTGCAGTGGCCCCGATGAGGCCAGCGCCGCGCACGGCCATATCGCGAATGGCCACGGCCACGTCTGCCACAGTGTGGAAATCGAGCAGGTCAAAGGACCAGGGGAGGCGGCGTTGATCAATGATGCGGACGCTTTCCTCCTGAAGCCAGACGGTGCGATACGGGGTGCCGGAAACGAGCATGCGCTGACTGAGGGGAGCGGCAGCCAGTGCGCAAGGGCGATGTGGGCCGCGCAGAAATCTTGCGTGCACGTCGCACCCCATGCACGGTGGCTGATGGCCTCCCTGGCAGACGATCTCATTTCCCTCATCGGCGCAGCGCGCGTGTCCTCAACCGTGGAGGACCTTGCGGCCCACAGCACGGACAAGTGGTTTGCCTCCAACCCTCCTGAAGTGGTGGTGCATGCGGAGTCCACGGAGGATGTCTCGAAGGTGCTGAAGTATGCGAATGAGTGGGGCGTGCCGGTGACACCGCAGGGCTCGCGCGTGGGCTATGTGGGCGGGGCGGTGCCGCTGCGCGGAGGCATCGCACTATCGCTGGCGAGGATGAACAAGATCCTGGAAATCAACATCGCCGATGGCGTGGCCGTGGTGGAGCCCGGAGTCATCACGGGAGAACTGCAGGCGGCGGTGCGGGAGCTGGGCTGGTTTTACCCGCCTGACCCGGCCAGCCTGAAGGAGTGCAGCCTGGGCGGCAATGTGGCCACGAATGCTGGCGGGCCGCGCTGCCTGAAGTATGGCGTGACGCGACACTATGTGTTAGGCCTGGAAGCGGTGCTGGCCGATGGATCCGTGGTGAAGGCCGGGGGCCGCTGCCACAAGAACAAGACGGGCTTTGACCTCGTGGGCCTGATGGTGGGCAGCGAAGGTCTGCTGGGTGTGGTGACGCAGGCGACGCTGCGCCTGATCCCGCACCCGCCGATGCGGGCGATGCTTTCGGCTGGCTTTGGCACCTTTGCCGAGGCGGCGAATGCGGTGCAGCGGATTTTGAA
>DMMK01000348.1:0-2514 GCA_003453085.1 Verrucomicrobiales bacterium | reverse complement strand
TTCAGCTACAGCCTGCGCAACACGGGCCTGATCAAGCTGAACGAGGACATCGTGGTGCCGCGCAGCCGGCTGGTGGACTTGGTGGAATTTGCCGAAGCATTGCAGGCGGAATGCGGGTTCCCCATCGCCAGCTTTGGCCATGCGGGGGATGGCAACATCCACGTGAACATCATGGTGCAGAGCATGGACGACCCTGAGCAGCGGGAGCGTGCCGAAGCCGCACTGGACCAGCTTTTCCGCAAGGTCATCGCCTGGAACGGGGCCATCACCGGCGAGCACGGCGTGGGCATCGCCAAAGGACGCTGGTTCCCGGAGGCGCTGTCGGCCGAGGCACGGGACGTACATTCTCGACTGAAGAAGGCGCTGGATCCGAACGGGATTCTGAATCCCGGGAAGTTTGTGGCGTAGGGGAGGAAGTGGGGTGGGCACTCATGCCTGCCTGCATGCATGGGCCTAACCAAAAGAGAAGCACTCGCTGCGAGAGCTATCGACGGATTTCAGAAAGCAGGCAGGAGTGCCCGCTTCACTTGCCCGCTGCATCACGATAGAGGCGGCGGTAGCAGTCGGCCATGGCTTCCATGGAGTAGCGTTTGAGCACGGTCTCACGGGCCCCTGCACCGCAGCGGGCGAGGAGGGCGGAATCCTTCAAAGGAGATTCGATGCAGGCTGCGAGGGTATTGGCATCATGGATGTCTGACAAAAAACCCGTTAGGCCATCTTCGATGACTTCAGCATTGCCGCAGGCGGAATGCGCCAGCACGGGGACAGCGCAGGCCATGGCCTCCAGCACGGCATTGGACAGGCCCTCGATCTCGGAAGGAGCGGCCAGGAGATCCATGGCACGGTAGTATTTGGGCAGGTCATTTTGATGCCCGGCCCAGAGGATGCGGTCCGCGTAGGGATGCGCCTTCATCAGGCCGATAATGTGGTCACGATCCGCCCCACCATCGCCCACCACCAGCAGGCGCAGACGGGGCCATTGAGGGGCCAGTTTTTCAAAGGCGGCAAAGAGCATCTCGTGCCTCTTCAGCGCGACGAGTCGGCCCACGATGCCGACCACCATGGCATCGCCGAGAAGCCCCAGGTCTTGTTTGGCCACGGCGCGATCTGGAGCCGGGGAAAAGCGCTCGCTGTCCACACCATTGGGAGTGACGACGATCTTCTTTTGAGGGTCCAGCCCTAGCTCCTGCAGGTTGTCCCGCACGCTGCTGCTGACGACGTGGACGCTGTGGCAGAGCCTGAAAAACCAGCGGCGCTGGGCGAGTCGTTTGGGTGTGAGATCCTGCTTTTGCACCTGGCCATGCTCCCCGTGCACGATGGGGTGCGTGAGGCCGCCCAGGGTGGCGAGGGCGGCATAGATGAGCGTGCCCAAATTGTGCGAATGGATGACCTCGGCCTGGGTCTTGCGGATGTGTTTGCGCAGGGCCAGGACGGCCTTCAGGGAGAAGCCGCCGGTCTTGCCCATGACCACCACTTTGTCAGGCTCGGGCATGCGCTCGGCGAAGTCACCGCGAAAGCGCAGGCAGGCGGAATGGATGTCGAATCCCTGGCCATTCAGCCGCTGGGCCACATTGACCACACCATTCTCCAGCCCGCCTGGGGCCAGGGAATCCAGGACATGAAGGACGCGGACGGTGGGAGTGGTGCTCATGCTTCAGTCAGCCACGGCCACCAGACCCACGGATGGAAAGAGACGCTGGCAGAGCTTGCGCCGCAGCTTGTGCGGCAGCGGGCTCATCAGCAGCTCCGCAGTGTCCACCAGGGCATTGATGAAAGCGCTGCGCTGAGGTTTGCCAAAACGGAAGACCCAGGTGGTGGAGAAGCCGTGCTTCTTCAGCAGCTTGCGCATCTCCCGGTGCGTCCATTCCTGGAAGTGAAAGCACTCCAGCTTGTCCGTGAAGTAAGAGGAGATGTCATGCGGCCCTGTGTAACGATGCGGCGTGTCATAGACATAAACACCGCCCGGCTTCAGTACGCGGCGGGCGATCTGGAAATGCGGGTCAATGTCGTCGGGATGCAGGTGCTCCAGAAACTGGTAGCTGAAGCAAATGTCCACGGACTGTGGGGGAACATCGAGCGAGTAGCCATCATAGACGACCAACTCAAGGTTAGGCGGCGATTCCTCCGTAGCGGAGCGTTGGTCTGAGATGTCCACGCCGATGACTTTTTTCACCTTCGCGGCCGCAGCTGCGGCCAGGCGGCAATCGCCGGGGGCGAACTCCAGCAGCACGCTGTCCGGTTTCAAAAACGGGGCGAGCAGACGCATCTGGGAGGCCACCTTGCGTTTGCTGTCCTCCGGCGTATCCCGGCGGGTGAGGCGCGGGTGGTCCGGAACACGGTCAAAGAGCTCGCCGTAGAGAGTGGCGAAAAGGGTGGTGCGCTCTTCCTTGGTGGACTTCCTCAGGCGGGCGGCCAGTTCGCGCTCCACCTTGTAGTGATGACGCAGGCGGACCAGGGTGCGGGTTGATTCAGAGGCCATAAGGTGTTATCGTTGCGTGCAGGCGGCGCACAGGG
>DMMK01000608.1 GCA_003453085.1 Verrucomicrobiales bacterium | reverse complement strand
TCGGCATAACGGGCCACATCCAGCCAGTGACGGCCCCATTTTTCTCCGTAGTGCGGACTGGCCAGCAGGCGGTCAATGAGGGCGCGGATGGCCGTCTCACGATTCAGTGCCACGGCCTTTTTAAACTCAGTCACTTCCGCAGGTGTGGGCGGCAGGCCAGTGAGGTCGTAGCTCATGCGGCGGATCAGCGTCACGGCATCCGCCTCAGGCGAAAACGAAAGTTGGTTAGGCGCGAGCTTGTCACTCACGAAAGCATCAATCGCATTGGTGATCTTCCGAGCATCCTTAATGGCCGCAGGCACGGCAGGCTTGCGAATGGGCTGGAGCGACCACCACGCACGGTCTTCATCCGTGAAGGCATGCTCAGGTCCCAGCGTCTGAGGCTCAGGCCGGGCCGTCTTTGCCCCTTGGGATATCCATTGTTCGATGAGGGCGATCTCCTTGTCCTTCAGCTTGGCCTTGCCTTTGGGCATCTCCCCTTCCTGCACCATCTTCAGCAGATGGCTTTCAGCCGCCTTGCCAGGAACGATGGCGGGGCCTTCATCACCACCTTTGAGGATGAAACGCGCCAGTCGCACATCCAGGCCGCCCTTCATCTCCCCTTCTTCGCCATGGCAGTGAAAACACTGCGCTTTCAGGATGGGGCGTATGTGCTTTTCAAAAGTCACAGGCTCACTCGCGCCATGGACCAAAGGAGACAGCGTGGCGAGCAAAGGGAATAGGTGACGAAAGTGCATGACGGAGGAACCGTGTAAAATACGGTTTCTGCGCGCCAGTTTCTTGCCAGGACGGGCACTTAGTCACTTTTGGATGCCTTTTTAGCCTAAAAGTGCCACCAGCTTCTCCCGGATGGACTCCACCGTGAAGGGCTTCTGGATGAACGAGGTCGGGCCACCGTCATTCATCAGGTCCGTCGCCTGATGCGAGGAGTAGCCGCTCATGATGATGATAGGCAGGTGCGGCATGCGTTCCCGCACCAGCTTGTAAACGTCTCGCCCGTCCAGATTCGGCATTGTCAGGTCCAACAGCACCACCTTGTAATTGACAGCCTGCTTCAGGATTTTCTCCAGCCCGCGCATGCCATCTTCGGCCAGCTCCACTTGAAATCCTAGGTGGTTCAGGACAGCCTGTCCGGCCATGCGGATGGTGGCTTCGTCATCCACAATCAGGGCATGCCCGGTCCCCAACCAGGAGTTTGATTCAAAATTCAGTTCTGCCACAGCCTCCTCCGGCGCCATCAAAGTAGGCATGTAGATGCGGAAGGTGGTCCCTCCGCCGGAAACACTTTCCACAGCGAGGTCTCCGCCATGACTGCGGACGATGCCCAAAACGGCTGCCAGCCCCAGGCCTCTTCCTGTAAACTTCGTGGTAAAGAAGGGATCGAAAATGCGCGCCTGGATCTCCGGCGACATCCCCTCCCCGGTATCTTTCACCTCGATCATCAGGTAATCCCCTTCCTCGAGGGCGCTGCCCACTCGGCAGGCATCCAGCCGGGCCTGTTCCACATGCATGTAGCGGGTCTTCAGCTTGATCTTACCTGGCAGGTCCTGCAATGATTCGGAGGCATTGATCACCAGGTTCATGATCACCTGCTGGAGCTGGCTGCGGTCGCCGCTGATCTTGGGAATATTATCCCCCAGATCCAGCGAAAGGGCGGTCTTTTTGCTGATGGCCGTCGTCAGCAGTTGGGCCGTGTCCCGGGTGAGGGAGTTGATGCACACAGCTTCCTTGGCCACGGGCCCCTGCCCCGCATAGGCCAGCATCTGGTTGCAAAGCTGCGCCGCGCGTTCGGCTGCCGACTGAATATCTGTCAGTCCACGCATCACCTGGGATTCCTTGGCCACAAAGGTCTTAGCCAACGAGGCATTCATCGTGACCACGGTGAGCAGATTGTTAAAGTCGTGGGCGATCCCGGCTGCCAGCACGCCCAGGCTTTCCAGCCGCTGTGTTTCCTGCATTTTGGTCTCCAGCCGCCGCCGTTCCTCCTGCAATTGCTTGCTGTGTGTACAGTCCCGAAAGACCACCACACAGCCGTTGATCCGCCCCTCATCGTCCCGGATGGGGGAGATGCTGTCATCCACCGGCAGCATGCGGCCATCCTTGGTACGCAGGGACTTGTTTTCACCCATGTGAATCGTCACACCGGCCTTGATGGCCTCGTCAAAAAAAGAGGGCGTTTCATTGACACCTTCTTCACCGTAAATCGCCAGCACCTCTTCCAAAGGCTTCCCGATAGCCTCGTAGCAGGACCAGCCAGTCACGGATTCAGCCAGCGGATTGATCAAAGTAACCCGGCGCAGATCATCCGTGGCGATCACTCCATCCCCGATGCTGCGCAGCGTGGTCGCCAGCCAGCGCTCCACTTTGCGCAGACGGCTTTCCGCGCGATGACGATACAAGGCCATCTCGATGGTGGCACGAAGCTCACGCTCATCGAAAGGCTTCAGCACATAGCCAAACGGTTCCGTCTGCCCCGCGCGCCGCAGGGTCGCCTCATCAGCATGCGCCGTGACAAAGATCACCGGCACGTTGGAGGTTTTGCGCAGATTGCCAGCCACATCCACACCGTCCATCCCGTCGCGCAGATGGATGTCCATCAGCACCAGATCCACCTTCAGGGTCGCCAGGGTGTTGATGGCATCCGCCCCATTGTCCGCGATACCTGCGACCTGGTAGCCCATCTGAGTCAGCCGTTCCTCCAAGTCCATGGCCACAAGGCTTTCATCCTCAACGATGAAAACCGTCAGAGGGTTGCTGGCTGCTGTAGCCACGAGATCACCGTAGATGGGCATGGTATTTTTAATTTTCAGCAGGGTTAAACATCAAAAGTGATCTCAACACAACAACCGCTGCTCATTGCCGGAAACAAAATTCGCGCACGAAGCTGGTGACTGAGGGACCGCACCAGCCGAAGACCGAGAGTGCGTGAACTCACAGGATCACTGCCAGGAGGCAGCCCATTGCCATCATCCTGCACCTGCAACTGCATCTGCTTGCCTCCGCTTCGCCTCAGTGAAATGCGGATGCAGCCTTTCTCACGCCCCTTGAAGGCATGCTTGAAAGCGTTGGTGATGAGCTCGGTGGCGATGAGTCCCAGCGGTATCGCCTTGTCCAGGTCCAGTTCCACATCATCACACTGGGTCTCCAGCCGGATGTGGGTCATGCTGCTCGCCTGACCGCAGGCCATCAGAGCCGCCACTTCGCACAGATGCGCGCCGAAATTGATGGTGGACAGATTGCCTGAGCGATAGAGCCGATCATGCACCATGGCCATGGCATGGATCCGGGTCTGGCAATCTTTGAAGATGGCCACATCCGCAGGATCATGCAGAGAGCTTGTCTGGAGCTGGAGCAGGCTGGAGATGATCTGCATGTTGTTCTTCACGCGGTGATGGATCTCACGCAGCAGCACCTCCTTCTCTTCCAGAGACGTCCTTATCTTCTCCGCCGCATTCTTTCGCTCAGTGATGACCTCCGTAAACATCACGATACCGCCGATTTCCCCGCCGGCCTCCAGCCAGGGCCGCACCTCCCATCGCAGCCATTCCGTCTGCCCGTCCTGGCGGACGAACATGTCCTCATCCCGGCTTTCCACGGCCCCTTCCAGGCAGCGTTGATGAATGGCCTTCCACTCCGGGCCGATCTCCGGAAACACCTCATAATGGCTGCGGCCCAAAAGCGGTTGCGTCTGCAGATGATAGTCTTCCAGCCACCGCTGGCTCGCCGCCACATAGGTCATCTTCAGGTCAAACATGGCCACCGCCGCAGGCGTATGCTCAATGAATTTGCGCAACTGTCCCTGCTGATGCTTCAGCACCAAGTCTGCCTCATGACGCTGGGTAATGTCCTCGACCTGCGATATGAAATAAGCCGGGCTGCCGTCATCCTCCTTCACCAGTGAGGCGGTCAGCAGCACCCAGACAACAGAGCCGCCTTTGCGGATGAAGCGTTTCTCCATCTGATAATGGGTGATTTCACCGCAAATCAACCGCTGCACATTCTCCAAGTCTTTTTCCAGGTCTTCCGGGTGAGTGATGTCATGAAATCGCTGCCCTGCCAGCTCCCCTTCCGAGTAGCCCACAATCTCACAAAGCGCACGGTTGACCGCCATCCAACCTCCATCCTGATCCAGCAGGGCAAAGCCGATGGCCGAGTATTCAAAGGCATGGCGGAATCTCTCCTCGCTTTCCTGGAGCCCGGCCTCCGCCATCGCCTGCTTGGTGATGTCCGCATTGGTTCCTAGCATGCGCACAGGCCGGCCATCCCCATCTTTT
>DMMK01000036.1 GCA_003453085.1 Verrucomicrobiales bacterium | reverse complement strand
GGGTACTGCCTGCGGCGGCACCGGCGACCCTGCTGACGGAGGTGCTGCCGAGTGTCAGTGAGGTGTTTCCCGAACGGACTGCTGCGAAGCCTGCCCCGGTGGAAACGCATCTGACCATTCCTTCCATCCCGGACATGCCGGAGTCGCTGCTGCCTGAGGAGGGATTTTTGAAGGATGCGCCGATTTTGCGTTCACGCCTGCGGTTGCGTTCGCTTCAAAAGCAGGCCGCCGAGCCTGAAGTGACCGAGGAGGCCGTGGAGCCGTTTTCATTTCTGCTGGATGAGGAGCCGGTGGACACTGAGGACGAAACCTCTGTCCAAGAAGCTGACGAGCCGCCGTTTTCACCCCTTAGCTTCATCCTGGATGAGGAATCCTCTGCCGTGACGGACCCAGTTTCGCTGCCTTCGGTGATTCCTGAACAAGATCCCGTTTTGGGGCTGATTTTCAAGGAACCGCCTGCGGATGTGGATGATCTGACCCAGATCCAAGGCATCTCACCGGGGCTGCAATATCGGCTGCAGGAGCTGGGCATCTACAAGTTTCAGCAGATCGCGGCCTGGAACACTCCGCAAGTGCGGGAGTTCTCGCATCGGCTGGCTTTCAAAGACCGGATCGAGCGCGAGCAATGGACCGTGCAGGCCCAACGCCTGATGACGGGAGAACGGGTGTGAGACCCTGAACCCACGCTGTCTGGCAGCGTGAGTTCCTGGGGGGACGAATCCTGTCTTACCTTTCCTTGGAGGAAGGGGCGTTGAGGAACTTGCGCACTTCGTTGAAGAAGCCGTCGGGGGAGACCTGCTGGGCATGGTCGCGCACGCCTTCAAACCAGCTCTGGGTGCTGGGGGTGTGGCTGTTGGCCACCTTGAGCAGCAGCTCCATGGTGATGGGCACAGGCTGGTCGGTGTGAATGGCGGCGGAGAGAGCCAGTTCAGCAGCGCGGTCAAAGACCCAGCCGAGGTCTGCACCGGAGAAGCCAGCGGTGGCTTCCACCAGAGCTTCGACATTCAGATTGGAGATCGGTTTGTCCTTGGCCAGCAGAGTGATGATCTGGGCGCGCGCCGGTGCATCCGGCGGGGCGACGAAGATGGCCTGGTCAAAACGACCTGGACGGCGGAAGGCGGGATCGAGCGACCACGGCTGGTTGGTGGCGCCGATGACCAGCACGCGCTGGTTTTCGCGAAGGCCGTCGAGCTCATGCAGGAACTGGTTCACCAGATTGCGGAGCTGGCTTTCGCGGACGTTGCGGCGGTCCTGGGCCAGGGAGTCGAGGTCGTCAAAAACGAGCACGCAAGGGGCATTGGCGCGGGCGGTTTCGAAGATCTGGTGCAGGTTCCGTTCGGTGCTGCCGAAGTAGGGGTCAAAGATCTCGTGCAGACCCACAGAGAGGTAGTTGCAGGGGACTTCGCCCGCGACAGCGCGCAGAACCATCGTCTTGCCACAGCCTGGAGGGCCATAAATGAGGATGCCACCGCCGGTGCGCCGCCCATAGGCCTTGTAGAGGTCCGGGTATTGCAGGGGGTAGATGATCTTCAGCCGGATCTCTTCCTTCAGCTCTTCCATCCCGCCGACGTCGGCAAAGGTGGTTT
Organism: Verrucomicrobiales bacterium; assembly: GCA_003453085.1. GTDB lineage: Bacteria > Verrucomicrobiota > Verrucomicrobiia > Verrucomicrobiales > Verrucomicrobiaceae > Prosthecobacter. The sequence continues at coordinate 1,154 of DMMK01000036.1, read as the reverse complement.
CAAAGCGGTTCGGGTCGCCGGGGGTGAAGAAGGTTTCGGGCCGCCAGTCATAGGGAGGCTCATCGAAGGGATCGTCGTAGAATTCCTGGGAGGATTCGCCGTCTTCCAGGGTATCGCTGCTGCTGGCCGGTGGCTCAGGCGTGGCCGGGGCAGGGGAGGTGCGGCGGGCATCGCGGGCCGTGCGGCCAAGTTCACGCTCCAGGGCAGGATCGCTCATCGTACCGTCGATCTGGGCGGCGCGGTCGAAGTGCTCGATGGCCTTGGCGCGGTCGTTTTCACTGAGGTGCACGCGGCTGAGCAGCAGGTGGGCGGAGGCGTTGTCGGGCTCTTGGAGCAGGACGCGCTCGGCCCGCACGGCGGCACCGGAGGCATCACCTTCCATGAAAAGCACACGGGCCACGCCGAGCTGGGCGTCGGTGTGGTCGGGGTCAATGGCAAGGACCCGCTCAAAAGCCTCGCGGGCGTCTTCCAATTGCAAGAGCTCCATGCTGGCACGGCCAAAGAGCAGAAGGAGGGACACGTTGTCGGGCGACTGCTCAAGAGCGTCGCGGATGGCCTGGAGAGAAGACATAGCCTTTAGATCAGGGGGGTGATGGCACAGGGGTGCCTGTCACAGAGGCAGTTAAAAGCAGGTGGCGGAGGATGCGAGAGATTTCTTTCGCGTTTCATAGGGTTCTACGTTCAGGGTTGAAAAGCGGCTGTCCCTGTCTCTTGATGACTGGAAACCCCCGAACCCCTAGACTGCCCCCACATGCTTTTTGACTGGATTGCCGCCGCCCGCCCGAAGACTCTTGGGGCTGCGATCGCGCCCGTGGTGGTGGGCTCTGTGCTGGGGTGGAAAATCAGCGGGCACTGGAGCACCTGGCTGCTTCTGTGTACCCTGGGCAGCACCATCGCCCTGCAGGTGGCGACGAACTGGTTCAACGATGCGCTGGATTTCATGAAGGGCGCGGATACCCAGGCCAGGGTGGGGCCGCGGCGGATCACGGCAGCCGGGGTCATGTCTCCCAAGGCCGTGATGACGGCGGCCTGGCTGATGCTGGGGGTGGCCGCGCTGCTGTCTCTGCCGCTGATCCAGGCGCGTGGCTGGGCCATCGTGGCCATCGGCATTCCTTCGCTGTATTTCTGCTATGGCTACACGGGCGGGCCCATGC
>DMMK01000426.1 GCA_003453085.1 Verrucomicrobiales bacterium | reverse complement strand
CTTGGAGGCTCTGACCCCGGAATCTCGCGCGATGATTTACACGGAGCTGTCCAAGTATCCGCCTAATGAATTTTGCGTGGACCCTGTGCTCATCGTCGGGCAAACGGTCAAGGAATGGTACCGCACCAGCAAGCTGCGCCCGGAGATCATCGCGAAAATAGACCAGATGGCCTACAAGCGCGGAGACACCATCGCTTTCAGCGATGTGGCCGCCATCCTTAACTATGCCCAGTCAGACTCAGAAGCGCGATCAATCTTCAAGGCCTTTACCCGCACCCGTTCGCTGATGATCAAGGTGGAGGTGGACCACACGACCAATGTGGATGAGTTGGTGGGCTACTGGACTTTGGGCATGGGGCTGCGGCGGAAAGATGTGGAGCCTCTGGTGCAGTCCATCATTGATACCGATGGCATCGAGGCCCTGCCTCTGTCCCACCTGCTGCCTGCCTTGGTGCGCAAGCTGATGTATACCTATCCGGGGCTGGATCTGGCCAAGCACGGGATGCTGCCTGACTGCCACTGGACATCGCTCAATTTCTTCAATTACGAACCCCACGAATACCTGCTGGATTCACGGCTGGCCACCAGTGCGGTGCTGGAAAATTTCACGCCCATTGAGCCTCCCTATAAATACGGGGACGTACTCTTCTTCCTCAGTAATGAAACTGGGGATGCCTTTCACTCCTGCGTGCATCTGGCGGACGGCATTGTCTTCACCAAAAATGGCCGCAATCTCCTCTCACCCTGGGTGCTGATGAAGGTGGAGGACGTGCAGAAAATCTACCTGTATAAAGGAGATGGACGGATCCAGGCCTTCCGGCGCAAGGATCCTGTGCAGTCCATCCCCCCGAATCAGTAGGCGCAGCCCGCTTAGGGAAGCTCGACGATTACTTCGATCTCAACCAACGCTCCCAGGGGCAATGCGGCCACCTGGACAGTGGAGCGGGCTGGTTTGTGGCCGCTGAAGGCTTCATCATAGAGGGCGTTGACCTTGGGAAAGTCGGCCATGCTTTGCAGGAAGACCGTGGCTTTGACCACACGGGTGAGATCCAATCCCTGGCTGGCGAGCAGGGCCTTGATATTGGCCAGCACTTGATGGGTCTGCCCCTCGACCTCAGTGGCTTCGATCTTGCCACTGGCGGGATTGATGGGAATCTGGCCAGAGCAGAAAAGGAAGCCGTTGGCACGAACGGCTTGGGAATAGGGGCCGACGGCGGCCGGTACTTCGGGGGCGTTGTTGATGAGTTCCATGTTGTCAGGGCAGGGGAGTTCTAGGCTTTTACCAGGCTGTCATAAAGCGCCTTGGTACGGTGGGCGATGCTAGTCCAGCTAAAGCGTTCCACGGCGCGTTTGCGACCGGCCAAGGCCATGCTGCGGCGTTTTTCCGGGTCAGCCATCAAAGTGTTGATGCCTTCGGCCAAGTCATGGGCAAAGGCGGCGGGATCCACAGCCTCAAAGGGGCTTTCGGTCTGCTGGTCCAGGGGCACCAGGATGCCGGTCTCTCCTGGTACGACAACTTCTTTGATGCCTCCCACGGCGCTGGCCACCACGGCGGTTTCGCAGGCCATCGCTTCCAGGTTGATGATGCCAAAGGGCTCATAAATGGACGGGCAGCAGAAGACTTCCGCATGCGAATACATGGCGATCTTTTCCTGAACGGGCAGCATGGCCTGGATCCAGACGATGCCTTCCCTCTTCAACTGGGCGGCGGTCACGGCGGCCTGCATTTCGGCAGCGATTTCAGGGGTGTCTGGGGCACCGGCGCAGAGAACGATCTGGAAGCCCGGGTTCATCTGCTCAATCGCCCGGACGAGGTGGATGATGCCCTTCTGGCGGGTGATGCGACCGACAAAAAGAACATACGGTAGATCTGGATTCACCCCGTGCTTGCGCAGCACCTCGGGTGCCTCGATGCGGTGGTACTCGTCAGGATCAATGCCGTTGTGGATGACGTGGATCTTATGCGGATCCAGCGGGAACATACGCAGCAGGTCGCATTTGGTTTCCTCGGAGACGGCGACGATGGCGTCGGCCATTTCCAGGGCGGTCTTTTCCAGCCAGACGGTGAAGTCGTAGCCGCCACCGAGCTGCTCACGCTTCCACGGGCGCAGGGGCTCCAGCGAGTGGACGGTGAGGACCATCGGCAGGCCGTAATTCAGCTTGGCCAAAATGCCGCCGAAATGGGAATACCAAGTGTGCAGATGCACCACTTGGGCGTCGATGTTGCGGGTGTTGAAGTCCAGGCAGCGCTGCACAGCGCCAAAGACGGATTTCAAGTTGGGCGGGCTGGTCCAGCCTGCGGCATCCAGGCCCGTACCATGAACGGTCAGATTGGGCTGCGTGCTTTCCTGATCACCAAAACAGCGCACCTCCACTTCCATCAGCTTGGCCAGCTCGCGGGTGAGGTATTCGACATGAACCCCGGCACCTCCGTAAATGTGGGGCGGGTATTCGTTGGTGAGGAAAAGGGACTTCATGTGGGCAGGCTGCCTTCTAGCCTATTCCTGCCCGCTGACGCGAGAGGAAGCACATGATTCGCGCAACCTGCCTGACTTCCCCCGCCATGATCCACATGCGGCGGGGGATTGGGAAAGTCCGTACTGCTATTTGAAGTGCTTGGCCGCAGCATTCAGATGCGCGGCGTATTCTTCGGTGCGCATTTCCACACGTTCGCGGATGCTGG
>DMMK01000093.1 GCA_003453085.1 Verrucomicrobiales bacterium | reverse complement strand
TTGACACTCGGCTCCAAAATCCTCTACTTTGATTATTCTCAAAAAAATTCCGCGAATCCCCCCGCTGCATGTATTCAAACGAAGAGTATCTCCTGGAACTGCTCACCGAGTCAGGGCTGATTTCCAATCCTGACATCCAAAAGGCCAAGACGACCAAGAAGCCCAACGAAAGCTTGTTGGACTGCTTGATCAAAACGGGGGTGGTGAGCGATGAACAAGTGGCCCAAACCGTGGCCGTGAACTCCGGCATGGAGTACATGGACCTCCACGGCTTCCCAGGCAATCCCGCCCTTAAAGGCCTCATCCCCATGGAGGTCGCCAAGCGCTACAAGGTGGCCCCCATCGGCATGAATGGCTCCGCCATGCAGGTCGTCGTCGCCGATCCTTATGATTTTGAGACGCTCGACGCCCTCCCCCACGTCCTGCAGCCGGACATCGAATTTTACTGCTCCACCCCGGCGCTCATTCAGCTCCTGCAGACCAACATCTACGGCAATGAGTTCGTCACTCCGCCTCCAGGCTCTGGCGGGTCCGACGGCGATGCCCCGATCATCAAGTTGGTGACCAACATCCTGCTGGAAGCCTTCAAAAACCGCGCTTCCGACATTCACATCGAGCCGCTGGAAAAAGACGTCCGCGTCCGCCTCCGCATCGACGGCGTGCTTCACGATGTGGAGCACCACCCAAAACGCCTCCACTCCTCCATCATTGCCCGCATCAAGATCATGTGCGGCTCCATGAGCATCGATGAAAAGCGCGTCCCCCAGGACGGCCGTATCACGATGGCCTTCAATGACAAGGAGCTGGACATGCGTGTCTCCATCATCCCCACCAACAACGGGGAAAGCGTGGTCATGCGTGTGCTCGACAAGAGCAGCCTCCGCCTCGGTCTGGCCGATCTCGGCTTCCTCTCAGATGACCAGGACACCTTTGAAAAGCTCATCACTCTCCCGGACGGCATCGTCCTGGTAACAGGGCCTACTGGCTCCGGTAAGACGACAACGCTTTACGCCTGCCTTAACTTCATCAACCGCCCCGACCGCAAGATCATCACCGTGGAAGACCCGGTGGAATACGAGCTCGCCGGGATCAATCAGGTCATGGTTCGCGATGATGTGGGCATGAGCTTCGGCGCCGCCCTGAAGGCCATCCTTCGTCAGGCGCCCAACATCATCATGATCGGGGAAATTCGAGATCTCGAGACCGCCTCCATCGCCATCAACGCCTCCCTCACGGGTCACTTGGTCTTCAGCACCCTGCATACCAACGATGCCCCCAGCTCCGTGGCCCGTCTCGCGGACATTGGCGTCAAACCCTTCCTCATCGCCTCCGCCGTCCGCGGCATTCTCGCCCAGCGTCTCGTCCGCAAGCTCTGCGGTGAGTGCAAGCAGCCTTCCGGCCTCAGCGAGCGTGAACTTCGCAGCCTCGGCCTGGAAGCCAGCCAGCTTTTCAACGCCAACATCATGGGCCCCAAAGGCTGCAACAAGTGCCGCCAGTCCGGTTTCAAAGGCCGAATGGTCATCGCCGAAATCTTCAAGATTGACGACGAAGTTCGCAACATGGTCAACCAGCAGCTCACCACCCCGCAGATCCGCAAACGCGCCCGCGAACTGGGCATGCGCACCCTGCGTGAGGACGGCGTTCGCAAGGTCCTCGCCGGCATGACCACCGCCGAAGAAGTGATCGAGGCCACCATGGCAGATGCTGACTGATGCTCCTGCCCCCTGCGAATTTAAAACTTAGAACGACTGACTCCCCCCTATGACTCCCCAGAATGTGGTAGATATGCTCGAAGCCCGGGGCCTGATTGACAATGGCCAGGCTTATGACATTACCCAGGACGCCGTCCACAATGGCAAAGAAATCCTCCAGGTGGTTCTCGATTACGGCATCTTCACCGGTGAAGATGAATTTTGGGCCCTCGTCGCCGAAGAACTCGGTGCCGACCACTTTGACCTGACCGAATTCGAACCGCCCTCCTCCGTCATCGGCCTCATCCCCGCTGGCATGGCCCGCCTTTACGGTGCCTTCCCCATCACGCTCGATGGCCGCGGCCTCCACGTCGCCTTTACCGACCCGCTCAATCCCCAGTTGGTCGAGGACCTTCGCTTCGGTTTGGACAAGACCGTCGTTCCCGTGGTCGCACGCCGCAGCCAGGTGCAGAACCTCATCGACAAGCACTACGGCACCGGAGCCCCAAGCATTGACGAGATCTTCGGCAACCTCAAGGACGCCGGTAAGAACTCCCCGGAAATCGAGGCCAACTCCGCCCCCATCGTCAAGTTCGTTGACCTAGTGATGACCCAGGCCATCAAGGAACGCGCCTCCGACATTCACTTCGAGCCCTTCGAGCACGAATTCAAGATCCGCTACCGCGTGGACGGCTCCCTTTATGAAATGGCGCCGCCCCCAGTTCATCTGGCCACGAGCATCATTTCCCGCATCAAGGTCATGTCCAACATGAACATCGCTGAACGGCGTATTCCCCAGGACGGTCGCATCATGACCTCCGTCAACGGCAAGCCGGTGGACATGCGCGTGAGCTCCCTGCCCACCCAGCACGGCGAGTCCGTCGTGCTTCGTGTTCTTGACCGCAGTTCCGTGAACCTCGACCTCGAACATCTGGGCATGCCCGCCCCTCTGTTCAATTACATCACCGAGACCATCAACAAGCCGAACGGCATCTTCATCGTCACCGGCCCCACCGGTGCTGGCAAGACCACCACGCTTTACGCCTGCCTCCGCCGCATCAATACCATTGATACCAAGCTTCTTACCGCCGAAGACCCGGTGGAATACGAACTGGACGGTGTCATGCAGGTTCCTGTCAACGATGCCGTCGGCCTCACCTTCGCCCGCGCTCTCCGCGCCTTCCTCCGTCAGGATCCGGACCGCATCATGGTCGGAGAAATGCGTGACAAGGAAACCGCCCAGATCGCCATCCAGGCCTCCCTCACCGGACACTTGGTGCTCAGCACCCTGCACACCAACGATGCCGCCGGTGCCGTCACCCGTCTTGTGGACATGGGCGTGGAACCTTTCCTCGTCGCAGCCACCCTGGAAGGCGTGCTCGCCCAGCGCCTTCTGCGCACCATCTGCAAAAACTGCCGCGTGGCCTACGAGCCCAGCCTCTCGATCCTTAACCAGCTCAACCTCAGTTCCTCGGACATCGGCGGCAAGCAGTTCTACACCGGCAACGGCTGTGATAAATGCGGCGGCAGCGGTTACAAGGGCCGCAAAGGCCTCTACGAACTCCTCCACGTGAACGATCCCATCCGCGAGCTCATCACCGAACGAGCTCCCACTCTCGTCCTGAAGCAGAAAGCCATCGAACTCGGCATGGTGACCCTTCGCGATGACGGTCTTCGCAACATCTATGACGGAGAAACCACCATTGAAGAAGTGCTGAAATACACCTGATCCCAGGTTCAGAAACGGTTCATTGTCGTTTCTGGCACCATTTATTTGTTGGACATTCTCCCTCCCGACCCGGTAATCTCAAATACGCCCCTGAACCCCCGCAGCGCCCATTTTCTATGCCGAAGTTCCACTACATCGCCCTCGATCAAAACGGTCAAGAAGTCGCCGGTGAACTCGATGCCTCTACCGAAGCCGAGGCCATCAACCTCCTCCGTCAGAGCCAGCTTTACCCGACTCAGGTCGCCCAGGAGGGCAAGGGAGACGCGGCGGTGAAAAAACGCGCCAAGTCCACCGCCGCTCCCAAGGGCAAAGGCAAGGCCGTCAAGGCCGGGGCCAATGCCAAGATCAAGGCCAAGGTCCTCATGATCTTCACCCGCCAGCTCGCCACGCTCATCGATTCTGGCCTGCCCCTGCTGCGCGGCCTCACCGTTCTTGCCCGTCAGGAGCCCAACCCGGTGATGAAGAGCACCGTCTCCACCATCGCTGAAAACGTCCAGACTGGCAGCACCTTCTCCGAGACGCTTTCCCAGTACCCCAAGATCTTCAACAAGCTTTACATCAACATGGTGAAGGCTGGCGAACTCGGCGGTGTGCTCGAAGTCGTCCTCAACCGTCTTGCCGAATATCAGGAAAAGGCCCAGAAGCTGAAAAACAAGGTCGTCGCCGCGATGGTTTACCCCATCATCGTGATGATCATTGCCGTGCTCATCATGGTCTTCCTCATGCTCGTCATCGTCCCGCGCTTCGAGAAGATCTTCGAAGACATGCTGGGATCTGCCGACAAGCTCCCGGAACTGACCAAAATCGTCATCGGCTTCAGCCGCTGGATGCAGGGAAACTTCCTTTACCTCGTCGCGGGCGGCATCGTCTTCACCGTTGCTTGGAAGCTGTATGCTGCCACAGCAGGCGGACGCCGTGTCATTGACGGCCTCAAGCTCAAGCTCCCCCTCTTCGGCGATGTGCAGCGCAAAACGGCCATCTCCCGTTTCAGCCGCACCCTCGGTACCCTCGTCACCTCTGGTGTGCCCATCCTGCAGGCTCTCAACATCACCCGTGAAACCGCCGGCAACGTCGTCGTCTCCGACGCCATCACCAAGGTGCATGACGCCGTCAAAGAAGGTGAGTCCATGGTGGCCCCCCTGGAGTCGAGCAGCGTCTTCCCGCCGATGGTGATCTCCATGGTGGACGTCGGAGAGGAAACCGGCCAGCTCCCCGAAATGCTTCTCAAGATCGCCGATGTGTATGAGGATGAGGTGGACAACGCCGTTGCCGGCCTCACTTCCATGCTCGAGCCCCTCATGATCGTGATGCTGGCCGTCGTCGTTGGTGTCATCGTCATGGCCCTCTTCCTTCCGCTCATCGAAGTCATCAAAGGCCTCAGCGGCGGCTCATAGTAACCCTCCATTCCCCCCAACCTATGAAAAGTCATTCCCGGAAGCTTGCCCCGGCAGGCTTTACAGTGATCGAGCTTCTCGTCGTCATCACGATCATCGCCCTTCTCTTTGCCCTGACCATCGGCGGCTTCACTTACGCCCAAAAATCGGCGGCCCGCAGCCGCACGACGGCGGCCATGAGTGCCATGAAGAGCGCCCTTGAACGGTATAACAATGAGTTTGGCGAATACCCTGCCCCGCAGAACCCTGGTGACACGGTCGCTGTCGGTGACAAGACCTATGAAGTTGGCGCCGCCGCCATGCTCTACCAAGCCCTGAGCGGCGACGGCTACGACAACATCCTCCTGGCACAGACCCCCTCCAATGGCGGTCCGGCCGCTTCCGACGGCTCGCTCGATGAGACCGAGTCCAAGAACGTCATGCTCACCGACATGCCGAAGGAGTTCTACATCAACCGCGACGGACGCTACTACATGGCAGACGGCTTTGGCCGCCCTTTCCAGTATGTCAAGGCTGCCCCCCAGGTTGCCGGCGAACAGGCCACCACGGTCAACTCCACCTATGACCTCTGGTCTTTCGGTGATGATGAAGAGAACACCAGTGCCCGCTCCATCGACACCATTTCCCCTGGTGCCGTCAAGGACGCCAGCCAGCGCTGGATCAAGAACTGGTAACTCCGAGGGCAGAAAGTCTCTGCCCAAAGAATTTGTTAAATATCTGATTTTTTCAGTTGAGAAACGGTTGGGGTGGCCGACTATCTGCACCCCGACCCAAGGCGTTTGCGCGCGTGGCGGAATTGGTAGACGCGCTAGATTCAGGTTCTAGTGAGTAACATCGTGGAGGTTCGAGTCCTCTCGCGCGCACCACCTCAACAACTTGTTGGGGTGCCGTTTAAAAGATGCAGGACGCCGGTTATGTCAAAAAAGCCTTCGCAGGCATCGCCCGGCGATACATGCTGGCCAATCATGTTCTGAGCCTAGGCATCGATGTCCTCTGGCGTCGCAAGACCTCCGGCCTCGTCGCTGAAACCCGGCCTCGTTTGATTCTCGACCTCGCCACTGGCAGCGGCGACCTCGCTCGCGAACTCGAAAGACGCTGCCCCGATGCCAAAGTCCTGGGAGCCGACTTTTCCATCCCGATGATGCGCGAAGCGCAGGTCCATCGATCCACCCATCTCGTGACGGCTGATGGCATGCAGCTGCCCTTCCAGTCCGGCGCATTCGATGCCCTCACTGTCGCCTTCGGCCTTCGCAACATGGCCTCCTGGCCAGGAGCCTTGCAGGAGATGAGCCGGGTGCTGAAGGTTACAGGCAGAATCTACGTCCTGGATTTTTCCCTGCCCACCCTGCCAGTCATCAGGCCCATGTACCTCTTCTACCTGAAGAACGTGATGCCCAGAATCGCTGGCTGGATCACAGGAGAACGGGCCGCCTACGAGTACTTGTGCAGTTCGGTGGAGCGTTTCCCTTCAGGACCAGCCATGGAGAAGCTGATCCGCGAAGCTGGATTTGATCAGGTGAAGACTTACCGCCTCTCCCTGGGCATCGCCTCCCTCTACATCGGCACCAAGAGTGCCTGACAGCAGTTATCTTCGATAAGCCGACGCCACCTTAAAGGGGTTGTAAGGTTTGCGGCCATTGGGATCTGCATAAACAAACCCGAAGCGGTCCTTCTTCTCATCCACAGGCTCGAGGAGGAGACCACGCAGGTTCGCCGTGTCGGTATATTCCATCAGGACCCGGGCGGTGCCATTGACACCCCACATCTTGAATCCTGTGCCAAAGATCCCTCCATTGGGATACAGATCATACAGCCCGGCCATGGCGTGAAAGCAGTTGATGGCCGACCTGTTCTTTCGATAAAGGCGGTCATCTGCACGATACATGATGGCACCGCTTTCCAGTAGACGCAGGCGTTGAACACCGAGATCGAATCCGCCCTGGCTGATCTCATAGGGCCCCCACATGCAGACCGCGTTTTTGGCATTCACGGCCAGTTGGATGGTTTCTGCGAGGTTGAAGTCTCTGCCCACAGACAAGGGACAGGCGTTCATCTTGGGAAAAAGACGGCTGCCAAAGCCCTTGAAGACACACAGATGAGGATTGGTCGAAAAATCATGGGGCAACCAGCTGATGGTGAACGCCTCAAACTCCCGGTGCTTGTAGGTACCCTTGGTGAGTCCGGCCGTCAGGTGGCGCTGCCGGTGGTCAGCCAAAACCCGGATGACCGACATGAAGGAATGCGAAAATTCGGGGGCGTTGCCTTTGTTTTGATAGGCAAACGGGATGATGAAGTAGCGGTCGCGGGTGTTTGTCCCTTCGCCTAACCGGGCCAAGATCTTGGCCCTGATCCGGTTGGTGATTTGCTCATAAAGAGGCACATCGTGGTCAGTATAATCGGGTTTTCGGTCCAACACTCCGCCCTGGGCCGCCAGGGACAGCGTGAAAAACAAAACAGCGACCAGCCTAACCAAAAGTAATTTATTAACGACCCAATGCTGCCGGATAACCGATAAGTTCGGTTTGATGCCCTGAGACGGTGAAGGATGCTCGCCCATAAAACCTCGGAATGGATTTTAATTATTCGGCAGCTCACGTCGGGAACTGCCGCTGACGCCGAGATACGTCACCTGAACCGGGAATCAAGCTGAGATGCAGCCTTTGCAGGCATGCAAAAGAATGTTTCCGGACACGATTCTGCGCCTCATGCTGTTCTCATCTCCACACCCGATGAGGTTGCGGAACTAGCCGCAGGATCCTGAGATCTTACTGAACGTCGTTGCGCATCGGAGCTTGCTTGAGGGTCCCGTCATCGCCGATAAAGAAGACGACAAGCTGGTCTGCAGGAAATTTAAAGTTGAGCAGGCTAACGGGCTTACTCTGATAATGCACCTCTGGGAAAGCGCCCATGGCACGGGTGATGGGAACACGCACGGGCTTTGCCGCAGGAACGGTCACGGGTGTGCCTGAGACTTTGAAGTCCATCTCGTCGGCAGGGGTCAGTTGGACAAGCGTCAAAGCAGGCTGCTTCAGATCCGGCGGGCTCGTGGGCGATTGATCCAAGTGCCAGGCAAGACGGGGGCCTTTTTTTTCAGCTTCACCTTTCGCGGGCTTTTTGGTCTTGGGGTCCAGGGCGGGCTTTTCCGTCATGTAAGCAATGACCGTGGTGATCTGCCCGGTCTGTAATGGAACCTCAAGGGTTTCCTTCCCCAGCGTCTCATGTTCGAGTTCCACCGGATAGGACTTGGGTACCAGCCCCACCGCTCCTGTAGCATCTCCCTGCTGGAAGCCTGCAGGATCCGCCTCATTGCCGTTGATACGCACCTTCAGCCTACCGGGCAGTCCGACGGCATTGACCAGCCGGATGAAAGCCAAACCTGGCGGCACCTCGAGGCCTGGGGCCTCCTGGGCGGGCAGAGGAAGCCAGGCTGTGAGCAGCAAAGCGGCACCCGCAAGGATGTGGCGACGGGATTGAAAGGGGGAGGTTTTTACGAAAGCGTTCATGGCAAATTTCAACAAGACAGGGCAGACAACGCCGGAGGGAATTACAAGGCGATGGGAGGCAGGCGCAGGCGCATGGAGAAAGTGCGCACTTCGGCATCGTCCTCGTACACATCTGGAGTGCCATTCGTAATGGCTGCCGCACGGACGCCTTCGCCACGCCAGTCCTGCGCGCTCTTGAGCAGGCGACCCGTCTGCCGATTGGTGACACGCAGGGTGACTTCCACCCACTTGGGAAGCTGCTCCGTGGGCCAGGGCTGCGGCACCGGCTGGCCAGGCATCAGACTTTCAAGTGCCTTGCATTCAAAACGGATGACGTCATGAGCGAGCACGGCATTGCGAACGGATGGGGGAGTCGCCGCAGGGGTCTCTTCGCCCGTGGTGGGTTTGGGCAGGCTTTCCAGTTCCTTCCAGTCTTCTTCAAAGACCATGGGCTGGCCGCCAATGCGATGGCCTTCCAGTCTGCGGTAGGTTTCTGCAGGTGAAAACTCACGACGCACCAACTTCTGGCTGCTGGCATCTTGCTCCACCCCACTGGCACCTCCATCGGGCGTGAGGGCGATGCCATAAAGCACCAACTGCAAATCTCCCCGACCGCTGTCGGTTCCCTTGCCCGCACGCTTCACGGTGCGCAAAAAGGCCATTCGCGAAGTGGAGGTGGAAGTGGGGGTGCCAGACTGGAGCAGGAAACGCATCGGCTGCTTCCCGGCCACCGCCTGCGGATCATCTGCCAGAGGCCCTCCTGCCGGGATGACCGCGATGGAGGCCAGATCATCCGTCAACAGACGCAGGGCGGCGCGGCCTTCCCGCTGGCTGGAAAACTGCTTCTCCTGTTTGGTCCAGGAATCCAGGGTGGCGACCATGCTCTGCATGAGCGCGGTAATGACGATGAAGGCCACCGAGATGGTGACAAGTAGTTCCACCAGCGAAAATCCACGCGGGGCCGCCACACGTGCAGCGGCGCCGGGGGAGACAAGCATTGTCTTTTTTAAAGTTCTTCGCATGTCAGATTATTTTGGACTCAGGGCGGCGTAGCGACGCACCGTACGAATGGCAGCAGGGGCAGCCGCGGGGGATTCGACACGAATGATGATGCTGTCCATGAGTGGATCCTCGGGATTGGGGACACGGTCAATCCGTGCGAAGGAGGCAGCCGATGCCTGGGAAGCACCGGAGTCGTACATTTCCCGTACACCGCTACCCTCGAAGCGGCTGTGTTCCAAAATCTTCATGGACTCATCCATGAGCAGGATCACCGGCTGAGGTTCAGCATCAGGCAACGTGGGTGCCTGCATCTCCCGGATTTCACCTGCCAATTGGCGGAGAAGGACGCCGGAAGTGGTCTCTACCTTGGAGTCTTTGGCCACGCCGAGGGTGCCCATCAGCATGCCAATGATGGCGAGCAGGCTGGTGGCGGTGACGGCTACCGAGAGGATGCACTCCACCAGGCTGAAACCTTTGAATGAAGGCCGGGGGTGTGGGCGGCATGTCGCCGCAGAAGAAGAGGAGGGGTGAACGATCATGGCAGAATCATGGGGGATCCGGAATTTCGACGGACGGCGAGCCAGCGGCACTCGTCTGGGCGGTGCACATCGCCCTTTTTCGACAGGGGCCCGCTGGAGCTGGCTTGGCCTTCGGCAATGGCGATTAGCAGCGAGTCCAAAGAATTGGCATCAGGCTCAGGAAACACGACCTCTCCCAGAGATCCAAAAC
>DMMK01000136.1 GCA_003453085.1 Verrucomicrobiales bacterium | reverse complement strand
GTGTATAGCCGCCTTTCACGCCGCTTGCGGGACACGGGCCACAGCAGCTTTCACGACTATCTGGGATGGCTGGAGACGCACGACGGGCCGGAGTGGCAGGAGTTCATCAATGCCCTGACCACCAACCTCACTGCGTTCTTCCGCGAGCAGCACCACTTTGAGATTTTTGCTTCGCACCTGCGGAGCAAGCCGTCTGCCAGCTGGAAGGTTTGGTGCAACGCGGCATCCACCGGAGAAGAGCCTTATTCCATTGTCATGACCGCATTCGAGGCGCTGGGAGCCAACGCTTCTTTCAAGCTGACTGCCAGTGACATTGATTCCCGCGTGCTGGCGACGGCGGCGCAAGGGGTGTACCGCCTTGACAGTCTCAAGGGGCTGAGCCCGGAGCGCCTGCAAAAGTTTTTTCTGCGCGGAAAGGGGGGCAACCTGGGGATGGTGCGGGCCAAGCCGGAGTTGCGCCGCGCGATTGACTTTATGAGCGTGAACCTCATCCGGGACGACTGGCCGTTCAAAGAGCCCTTCGATGTGGTTTTTTGCCGCAATGTGATGATCTACTTTGACGCCGCCACGCAGCGACGCGTGCTGGAAAGGATTCACCGGGTCCTGAAACCCGGGGGCATGCTGTTTGTGGGGCATGCCGAAAACTTTAGCGAGTCCAGAGACCTGTTTACGCTGCGTGGCAAGACCGTGTACGAGCGTCGCTGACCTGCCATGTTGCCTCGCACCTAGCCCATGACCAATATTCCATCAGGATCCTCTCTTTCTCCGGCCGCCGCCTCTTCTGGCGCGTCCGAGCGGCGCCGTGCCCCTCGCATTGCGCCGTTGAGTGCGGACATCTACTCTGCGGGGGCAGGTCCTGCAAGGGAATCATCGCTGCAAGATCTCAAAGCGCGCAGCCGCAAGCCTGGGGAAGCATCCTTTTTCTACCTGGACCATCATTTCCAGCACAACGCTGTGAAGGTGCTTCCTGGTGAGTATTTCGTGGGCGACGAGAACATGATCATCATGACCGTGTTGGGGTCGTGTATTGCCGCCTGCTTGTGGGACAGCCGCGCGCATGTGGGAGGGATGAACCATTTCATGCTGCCCGATGGTGACGTGGCGGATGCGTCGGGCCGCTATGGTTCATACGCGATGGAATTGCTGATCAACGAGATGCTCAAGCTGGGCGCCCGGCGCGAGACCATGCAGGCCAAGATATTTGGCGGTGCGCAGGTCATGCACAACTTCACGACCATGAACGTCGGTGAGCGCAACACCAATTTTGTTTTGAACTACCTGCACACGGAGCGGATTCCCATCGTCTCCGAGGATGTATTGGATATTTATCCGCGCAAGGTGGTTTTTTTCCCCATCACGGGGAAGGCCATGGTCAAGCGATTGGCACACGCACATCCCGAAACCCTGGTGGCCCAGGAAGTGCGTGGCAATGCAGCTACTGTGGCAAAGACTACCTCGGGCGGTTCTGTCGATCTGTTTTGAGGAAGGCGTGAGTTAATGAGCAGGAAAATCCGGGTGATCGTGGTGGACGATTCGGCGCTGGTCCGTAGTCTGCTGTCCGAGATCATCAACCGGCAGCGGGACATGGAGTGCATTGGCACGGCCAATGATCCCTTGGTGGCACGCGAGATGATCCGCGAGCTCAATCCTGATGTCATCACACTGGATGTTGAGATGCCACGGATGGATGGCATCGATTTTCTGGGGCGTCTGATGCGCTTGCGCCCGATGCCAGTGGTGATGATTTCCACGCTGACGGAGCGGGGCGCCGAGGTGACCATGAAGGCGCTCGAACTGGGGGCCGTCGATTTTGTGGCCAAGCCCCGGGTGGGGCTGGCCAGCGGCCTCAATGATCTCGCTGCGCAGATCGTGGACAAGATCCGTGTGGCTGCGGTCGCCCAGGTCCGCCGTGCACCCGTGCGTGACGCTGCGCCAGCAGGGGGCGGCGCCGGGGCTGCAGTCGCGCCCCCAGCCTCGGCTCTCCTGGGCCGTCTGTCCACCGAAAAGCTGATCTGCATTGGTGCTTCCACAGGGGGGACGGAGGCTATCAAGGAGGTGCTGGTGCAAATGCCGGCGGATTCGCCCGCGATTGTCATTACCCAGCACATGCCTCCAGGGTTCACCACCAGCTTTGCTGCCCGCTTGAATGGCTTGTGTCAGATTACGGTCAAAGAGGCGGTCAATGGCGAGCGCATCTTGCCGGGCCATGCCTACATTGCGCCGGGTGGCACCCAGTTCCATGTAGCCCGTAGTGGTGCCAACTATGTGGCGGTGGTGGATGATGGTCCGCCCGTGAATCGTCACAAGCCCTCGGTGGAAGTGCTGTTCAAATCTGCCGCCGCAGTGGTTGGACGCAACGCCTTCGGCATCATGCTCACTGGAATGGGTAATGATGGAGCGGCTGCGATGCGCGAAATGAAGGACGCCGGCAGCTACAACTATGTGCAGGATGAGGCGACCTGTATTGTCTTTGGCATGCCGCGTGAGGCCATCGCCCATGGCGCTGCTGATGAGGTTCTGCCGCTGGGGCAGATCGCGCCTGCGCT
>DMMK01000311.1 GCA_003453085.1 Verrucomicrobiales bacterium | reverse complement strand
ATGTACTGGGAGTCCTCCCCGGCCTCGTCGGCACCATGCAGGCCCTGGAGGCCATCAAACTCATCACTGGCATTGGGCAACCTTTGTTAGGCAAGCTGCTGCATGTGGATGCCCTCAGCCTGCGTTTCCGTACCTTCACCCTTCGGCGGGATCCAGATTGCCCGGTCTGTGGCGAAAACCCCACCATCACTGAACCCATCGATTACCAAGGCTTCTGCGGCATGACACCTCCACCCAACGTCCCCACCATCACCGTTCAGGAACTTCAGGACAAACGCAGCAGGCAGGAGGACCACTTCCTGCTGGATGTGCGCGAGCCTGACGAATACGCAGCTGCCCAGATCGAAGGCGCCACCCTTATTCCGCTGGCCCAGGTCACGGCGCGCGCAGCGGAAATCCCCCGCGACAAACCCGTGCTGGTTCACTGCCGTTCCGGGGTGCGCAGCGCCAAGGCCGTAGCCGCTCTGCAGGATCTGGGCTACACGCAGGTCTGGAGCGTCGCAGGCGGCATCCTCGCCTGGGCCAAAGAGATTGACCCCACCCTTCCAGCCGCCTGATCACTCATGGACCTTTCTTGGATCAACGATTTTCTGCCCACCTTCCGCTGTCCTCACACGCACCAGCCGCTGCGCTGGGCCTTGCCGGAGGATCTGCTGCGCCATGGCCACCCCGCTGAGGAGAAAGCCCTCGTCTGCCAGGATGGCTCGCGGCTTTATCCCATTGATCAAGGCATCCCCGTGCTGCTGCCGCAGGAAGCCGCAAAGTAAAACTACTCCCCCGCCTTCCAGCCGGGTCCGCGCAGGATGTAGCCCAGCCGTTTCCACCACGGCAGCGCACTCTGGCGTACATCCTTCAGCATGTCCTTCCACTCGTGCAGGACAATGTTTACCGGGCCACGATCTTCGATCCTTTTCGTTAGGCCATAGCGCACTGGCTCTTCGGGAAGCTCGGCCTGAAAGGTGCCAAAAAGCTTGTCCCAGAGGATGAGGCACATGCCCATGTTCTTGTCCAGATAGCGGCCATTGGAGGCATGGTGAACGCGGTGATGGCTCGGCGTCACCAGCACATGCTCCAGCCAGCCCATGCTCTGGATCCGCTCCGTATGGATGAGGCTGCCATAGATCTGCGTGGCCGCATACATGAACAGGATGTCCAGCGGCTCAAACCCCAGCCAGGCGATGGGCATGAAGTAGGCCGTCCGGTACACCGGCTGGAATACAGATGAACGGAAACCCGTCGTGAGATTGAACTCCTCCGAGGAATGATGTGTGACATGCACCGCCCAGAACAGGCGGCAGTGGTGGTCCACAAAGTGCAACACATAGTAGGCCAGGTCCTGGAGCAGAAAGAGCCCCAGCCAGTAAACCCAGCCTTTCTCCAGATCCATCACCCGGTGGTTCCAGCACCACAAGAGGACGGGAAGAACCAGCACCGCACGCAGCAGCAGGTCCAGGCTCCCATTGAGCGCCGCCATGTAGAAATTCGTCAGCGTCTCCCGGCGGGTATAGGCCCGGATGCCATGGAAATGCGTGACGATGATTTCCAGGAGGATGGCCCCCAGAATCACCGGCACGGTCACCAGCAGCAGCAACTGTTCACGAAACAACTCCATGATGCATTAGGATCGCCCGCCCCTTCAGGCCTGGCGAGATTTGACGTAGGCGAGGATCTTCTGGTCATCCTCACCTGCCGCCCAGACCACACGCAGGAAGTCTGCCGGATGGATGTCATGTTTGGACAAAAAGGCCCGGTCACCGCCACAGCAAAACATCGTGTCCGGGTCCATCTCGCCGCGCAGCTTGGCGCGAGCCTTAGCAATGATACGCGGCAGCCAGACGAAGCCCTCCATCTCGGCGGTTTTGGCAGGCAGTTCCGACGGAGTGATGATGTGGGTACTGGCGACTCCCTTTTGCACAGTCAGGAAGTAATCCCGGCGCACCGCCGCCACCAGCAGGGCCGTGATGGCCGTCGGCTGCTCGCCACCAGAAGTGACGTTGTCTTCCACAAAGTCAAAAAACTCGCGCTCACGATAGCCGATTGCCTTCAGGAAGTCCTGGTCCTCATCGCTGAACCAGCTCTCAAAGTCGTGGTTGCCATCATCGTACTCGTCCACGCAGGCGTCGAAAAGTTCCACGAAATAAGAGTCCCAGATGTAATGCTTCATAAGACTGCACGAATAAACACAGGAGGCCGCATGGGCACGCGAAAGTTTCAAACAAAGCTGAAGAAATGACTTCTCTAGCGGGTGCGCTGAAGCCGGAAACTGATGGCAGCCAGCACAAAGGTGGCCGCGATCATCAGGGTGCTCAGGGCATTGATCACCGGCAGGTTGCGGCTGGTCTTCATCATGCTGGCCACCCGCAGCGGCAAAGTTGTGCTGCCTGGACCTGAAACGAAAAAGGTGATCACATAATCATCCATCGAAAGGGTGAAGGCCAGTAGACCACCCGCCAGAATCCCGGGCAGCAGCAGCGGCAGCAAAACCCGCCGGGCCGTCTGCCACCGATTCGCCCCTAGATCGCGGGCCGCCTCCAGAAGCGTCAGGTCAAAATCCTGCAAACGCCCCAGCACCACCATGGTCACATAGCTGACGGAAAAGGTGACATGGGCAATCCAGATGGTCAAAAAACCCGTCTCCACGCCCAAAGCCACAAAAAGGGCCAGGAGTGACATGCCCAAAAGCAGGTCTGGCAGGGCCAGGGGCAGCGTCACCAAAGTCTGGTGCGCCCTTTGCAGCCGCGACTGGAAACGATGCAGCACCCAGGCGGCCAGCGTGCCCAGCAGCATCGCCGCCCCACTCGCGCAGAAAGCGATCTTGAGGGTCAGCCACAGGGATTCCCACACCTCGTCCGCTTCCCACAGCTTCTCATACCATTTCCAGGTGAATCCCTCCCACTCACCGCCAAACCGCGATTCATTGAAGGAATTCACCATCAGCACGGTCAGCGGAGCGTGCAGAAAGAGGAGGATGAAAACGGTGAGCAGTCGCGGGACCATGAACGTGGAAAGATTCACGCGCTGATGCCGCAGCGCAATAGCGACGCAGGCCAGGACAGCACACGGTTCATTTCGTCATAATTCTGCATAATCGCCTGTCTTGGTTGCAAAGGTTCTAGCCCCCGCTAGCGTTCAGTCTGCGAGCGCGTCTCAATTGCACCTTAGCCATGCACGCCCCTTCCACACTTTCTCAGCTCCCTGTCGGCCAGTCCGGCATCATCCAGTCCATGCCCACGGGGCGGTCAGGGCTCACACGGCTCCGCGAACTGGGCCTGACCCCTGGAGCGAAGGTCACCATGGTGCGTCGCTCCCCCCTGGGCGAACCCATTGAAATCACCGTACGCGGTTCCCACCTGGCCATGCGCAATCACGAGGCCGCCGACATCTGCATCTCCCTGGCATGAGCGCTGAATTGCCCTTGCTGGCCATCGTCGGCAACCCGAACTCGGGGAAGACCACCATTTTCAACCAGCTCACCGGCCTTCGGCAAAAGGTGGGCAACTACCCAGGGGTCACCGTCGAAAAAAAGATCGGCGAGTGCTACAGCCAGCATGGTAAAAAGCTGCGCCTCATTGACCTGCCCGGTGCCTACAGCCTGAACGCCCGCAGCCCGGATGAAGCCGTGCTGCGCGACGTGCTGCTGGGCCGCCAGGCTGACACTCCCCGGCCCGACCGGGTGGTCTTCATCGCCGATGCGGCCAACCTGGAGCGGAATCTTTACCTTCTCACCCAGGTGCTGGAACTTGGGCTGCCGACCATTCTTGTGCTGAACATGATGGACATCGCCACGGCCAAGCAGTGGCGCATTGACCTGAAAAAGCTGTCGGAAGAACTCGGTGTGCCGGTCGTGCCCATGCAGGCGACCACCGGCAACGGCTTTCTGGAGCTCAAGTCCGCCATCAGCCGCGAAGACATCCCCCTGCCCCGCTGGCAGTCTGCGCCCCTGCCAGACGACATCCGTGCCGCCCTGCATAGCACCCGCGCAGAGCTGCTGCTGACCGGGGCGGTCAATGACAAGACCACCCTGCTGGAGCCCCTCTACCTGCTGTCCGACCACGATCCCCTGCACGCCGGCATCCGCGATGCCCACCTGGGCCAGATCCAGCGCGGGCGCGACACCCTCAGCGCCACCCACCCGGGCTGGGAAGACCAGCTGGTGGCCGACCGCTACGCGAAAATTGAAACCCTGACCGCCCAGGTGCTGCAGCGCCCCGGCCAGGAACTGCCCACCATCACGCAAAAGCTGGATGCCTTCCTTCTGCATCCCTGGCTGGGCGGCCTCACCATGCTGGCCTTCCTGGCCTTCCTTTTCTACCTCATCTTCGCCTTCGCGGAGATTCCCATGGGGCTCATTGATGAGGCCTTCGGCTCCCTGGGCACCTGGGTCACGGGCATCATGCCTCCGGGAGACTTGCGCGATCTCATCGTCCAGGGTGCCATCGCCGGGGTCGGCGGGGTGGTCATCTTCCTGCCGCAGATTCTCATCCTCTTTTTCTTCATCGGCATCATGGAGGACACAGGCTACATGGCGCGTGTGGCCTTCATTCTCGACCGTTTGATGAGCGTGGTGGGGCTCAATGGCAAGGCCTTCCTCCCCTTCCTCAGTTCCTATGCCTGCGCCATCCCCGGCGTGATGGCCACACGGACGATTGACAGTCCCAAGGACCGCCTCATCACCATCCTCATCGCCCCGCTGGCTAGCTGCACAGCACGCATCCCCGTCTATGTGCTGCTCATCAGCGTCTTCATGCCGGACACCGTCTCCACCTGGGCCAAGGCAGGCATCATGGTCGGCCTTTATGCCTTGGGTACCCTTGGGGCCTTCTTCTTCGCCTGGGTTTTGAACAAGGGCATCATGCGCGGGCAAAACGCCCCGATGATCCTGGAAATGCCCACCTACAAGATGCCGGCGCTGAAGTCCATCCTCCTCCTTGTGTGGCAGCGGGCCAAGGCCTTCCTGGTGCGTGCAGGCACCATCATCTTCGGCATCTCCATCTTGATCTGGGCCGCCTCCACCTACCCTAAAAACCATGAGATCAGCGATCAGGTGGGCGTCGTCGAAGAGCGCATTGCCGGACTCGAAGCACAGGGTGAAAGCGAGACCGCAGCGCCCCAGCTAGAAGCCGCCAAGGCCGAACTCGCCTCGCTCAATTCCCAACACCTGGCACAGAGTTTTGCAGGCCGCGCCGGCCATTTCATCGAGCCTGCGATCAAGCCCCTGGGTTATGACTGGAAGATCGGCATCGGCCTCATTGGCAGTTTTGCCGCCCGCGAAGTGTTTGTGAACACCATGTCCGTCGTCTATGCCGTACAGGCCCAGGATGACGAAGACCTCACGCCGGTGCGCGACCGCATCCGCGAGGAAAAACGGGCCAATGGCACAGCGGTGTACACCCCGCTTGTCTGCATCAGCCTGCTCGTCTTTTACGTCTTCGCCATGCAGTGCGTCAGCACCATGGCCATCGTCAAACGTGAAACGGGAAGCTGGGGCTGGATGTGGTTCCAGCTCGGTTTCATGACGGGCACCGCCTACATCCTCTCCCTGGCCATCTTCCAGATCGGCACAGCGCTGGGGTATTGACGAAGAATCAACACTTCAAGCCTGGCAAGGTCTAACCAATGATATGAACGACTGGCAATCTTGGGCAGCTCCCGCCGTGGTCCTGGTGACGGCCTTGTTCTTCCTCGTTTCAGCCCTCAAAGGCCGGAAAAAAGGCGGTTGTGGTGGTTCTTGCGGCTGCTCTCACAAGCCCAAATAGACAGACCGTTACATCCCGCCCTGCCAGGGCCATTCAAAGTCTGATGGCTCTCATGATAAACTCACGGCTGCTTCCGTGAACACCCTTTCTCGGCATTGTCTGCTCAGCTAACGGACTCATACGATTTAGCCACACGAGTTGACTGAACCAAGCTTCAGGACTCCTGGGCCTGATACGCATCCCGCTGCCTCTTTCCCCAGCCGCAGAGCGGCGTCCGTATCTTAGCCGCGCCTTTCAAGGCGCGGTTTTGGCCCGCGCACCGCCTTCACTCATCGCGTCGCAGCGCGACGCCCGAACCGCTGCAATTTCACCCATCCATCACGCTCAATCGTATAACCAAAAGTCAGACAAACACACGCGATTCAAAATCCCGCAAGGAATGGGACAGAAAGCCCCACTCCTTGTCAAAATCCGCTCAATTCGTCCCGCGCAGGAAGGCGAGCAAATCGGCCATTTGCTCTTTGTTGATCGCACCTTCCAGGCCCGGAGGCATCAGGCTCTTGTCCGTACTCACCATCTTTTTGATCTGGCTGCGCTGAATGGTTTCACTCAGGCCACCCATCATTTTCAAGGTCACACTGTCGGCGGATTCGGCAGAGATGAGACCGCTGAGAGCACGTCC
This sequence comes from Verrucomicrobiales bacterium, assembly GCA_003453085.1. Classification (GTDB taxonomy): domain Bacteria; phylum Verrucomicrobiota; class Verrucomicrobiia; order Verrucomicrobiales; family Verrucomicrobiaceae; genus Prosthecobacter. The sequence goes on along the minus strand of DMMK01000311.1, from coordinate 1,946 downwards.
ATCCTGCGTCTCAATGGTGTAGGCGCACCAGCGTGCTTCCACCATGCGGTTAGGGTCCAAAATATCGGAGAGCAGCGCTTCCGGCGGCTTGGCCTTCACATCGGAAAGCGGGGGGCCGACTTCCACACCAAGATCGCCATGTTTGTGGCAAGTGATGCAAATCATCGCAAAGACCTGCTGGCCCTTTTTGGCATCACCCTTCGCGTGGGTGCTGTCCATGTAGTTGGCGATGACGGCGGCGCGGTCCTCGCTCGGCTGGCCAAAGAGTTTCACGGCCAAATCACGCAGCTCGCCCGTGCCACGCTGGTAGCGCCAGCGCGTCTCCACATCCACCAACGCCGGGGAGAACTCACCCTTTTCCATGCGCTTGAAGAGATCCAGCGCCGTCTTCGCATTCGAGGTCAGCAGCGTCACCAGATCCCGCCGCACAGTGGGCCCTGCCGCAGGCAGCAGGTCATAGATGAGCGGAGAGGCTTTGTCCGCCCCGTACTTCTTCAGCACGGCCAGTGCAGCCGTTTGCAGCTCCGTGGGTTGGCCTTCCGCCAGCAGCTTGCGCAACACCGGCTCCGCCTTGTCCCAAGAACGCTGCGCCAGCAAAGGCATCACCGCGAGACGCTGATCAAGAGGCGCTTTGTTATCGCTCATGACGGAGTCCACCTTGGTCAGGAGAGCATTGATTTCGAGTGCGGCTTCTTTGAATTCAGCCTGGGGCTGACTAACAAAGACAGCCAAGGTTTTCGCCCCGAGCTTACCGCCCGATTTGGGTAATCCTTCGGCGAGACCTTGCAGCACGGCAGGCTTCCACCAAGTGAGCTGTCCGGCTTGAGACTCCACGGCTTGCAGAGACAAAGCAAAATCACCTTTTTCACCACCGGCAGCGGCTGCACTGGCCAAAGCACGAAGAGTCTCTATGCGCTGGGCCGAGTAGGTCTGGGTGAGTTCGCCTTTTTCGATCACCTTGTCCAGTACAGCGCCCGCCGAATGGGTGCTGGCACTCAACACCGCTCGCATCACCCAGACATCTTCCGGAGCTTTGCTGATGGCACTTGCTCGAGCCTCAATGACACCAGCTTCTGACGCGGTATCTTTGTCCGGCTGATTCAGAATCTGGAAAAAGGTCTGGCGATTTTCCCCCACTACCTCGGCTTTGCCGCCGACTGATTTTCCTGTTTCCACCAGCAGGCGCTGCGCCGTCTCACGCTGCCAGGCATTCTCGTGGCCTAACCAAGCGGTGAGCTTTTCTGGCTCTGTCGGGGCCGCCTCAATCTTCGGCACTTTCTGCCCCTTCTTCACGATGCGCCAGATGCGGCCTTCGTTCTCGCCCTGACGCATGTCATGCGTCTTCACAAACTCCTCTGGGAAGAAGCGAGCGTGGTCAATCCAGCGGCGATAGATGTCACAGATGTACATCGCGCCATCGGGGCCGGTGGTCATGTTGACTGGGCGGCTCCACTCATCGCTGCTGCGGAAGAACTCGGTGCGGTCACCCACACGGGTGGCCTTCAGCGAGGCCCCGTTCGGCTCCACCTTGTAACGCGTCACAAGCTGTCCCGTCGGATCTGGCACAAAGACATTGTTCTTCAGTTCCGGCATGAGGTGTCCGCGATACACGCCCAGGCCGCTACAGGCGGTGTTGGTCCCCGCATGCGCATCCGCCGTAGTGTGCGTGATCTTCAGCGGATAAACACGCGTCTCAGCTCCAGGAGGGGCGATGTCTTCATGGCCCTGGCTGATGCCAGCGTTGGGATTGCGCATCACAGCCTCATAAGGCATCACGGCAAACATGACCGGATTGCGATTTGAGCAGAAAAAGTGATGACCAAAGTCATCAAAGGCACCACCGTATTGGCCGTAGCCACTGGTGGGCTCGATCTTCCCGGTCTTCGGGTCCCAACGGAAATTGAACCGGGCGACGTTGGCGGAGAGGAGCGTGGGCACTCCTGCCC
>DMMK01000427.1 GCA_003453085.1 Verrucomicrobiales bacterium | reverse complement strand
TCATGCTGCGGCCCAGCACCACGGCATTGGCACCTTTGGTTTCAATGCCGGCATCCATGAGCAGGCGCTGGCAGCCCAGAGGGGTGCAGGGGACAAAGCCGGTGGAGTCTTCCAGAGCCAGTTTGGCCACGTTCACGGGGTGAAATCCGTCCACATCCTTGGCGGGATCAATGGCGCGCACGATGGCGGCTTCATCAATGTGCGGCGGCGGCGGGCTCTGCACCAGGATGCCGTGGATGGCGGGATCGTTGTTCAGGGCGTGGACATGGGCCAGCACCTCCTCCTGGGTGGTGGTGGCTGGCAGTTCCAGCTTCACCGAATGCAGGCCCAGATCGCGGCACTTTTTGTCCTTGGACCGAACATAGGCGCGGGAGGCTGGATCGTCACCGATGAGCACCACGGCCAGCCCGGGCTTTTTCCCCACGGCCGCGAGGGCGGCGATGTCACGGCGGCATTCTTCGAGGACTTTTTCGGCGACGGCGGCTCCAGAGATCAGTTGCATCTCTTTTGGTGAATCAGGCCAGGGGCGGAGTCAACGACGATCCCTGTGGGCGGCGAATGGAATTCTGAGTTGCCCTGCGCCACATTTTTGTCCAAACCGGGTGCTGGACTGCCTCATATACCCACCATGACCACCCGCCGCTCCTTTCTTTCTGCCGTCACCGCTGCCCTGGGCGGTTCCCTTTTCGCTGCCAATGGCCAACCAAAAACGGTGCTCCTGATGTCCGCTTGGGACACGGTAAACATCGGCGACATCGGCCATACACCGGGCACCCTGCACATTCTGGAGCAGCATCTGCCTGAGCTGAAGGTGGTGGTCTGGGCCATGAAATTGGACGAGCGCGTGCTGGCCATGCTGAAGCGCCGTTTTCCGAAGGCGGAATTCCTTCAGGGAAATCTCACGGGCAAAAAGCCGAATGACGAAGCACTGCGTGCGGCCATTGCGGGCTGCGACCTTTTTATCCGCAATTCCGGCATGGGCCAGGATACAAGCTGGATGAAGCACTGTCGGGATCTGGGCAAACCCTACGGCGTGTATGGGCAGTCCTATTTTGACACCATGGTGACCGGTGAAAAGGGCGAGGAAAACATGGCGCTGCTGAATGCCGCCTCCTTCATTTACACCCGGGAAAGCCGCACGCTGAAGATGCTGCAAGGAGCCGGGGTGAAGACGCCTGTGCTGGAGTTCGCCCCAGATGGCTGCTTCGGCATTGACGTGCGGGACGAGGAGCGCGGTCTCGCCACGATGAAAAAGCTGGGGCTGGAGGACAAAAAATTTATCACGGTGCTGCTGCGGACGAACACCCCCAAGGCTCCCGGTGTGGATGATACACGCCCGCAGAAGCTTAATCCGCTGCACCCCACGCCCAAGCAGGTGGAGGACGATCAACGCCGGGCAGCCGGATTCCGCGAACTGATCACGAAATGGGTGCAGGCCACAGGTAAAAAAGTGCTCATCGCGCCAGAGACTTTCAAGGAGATGGAGCATAACAAACGATTGATTCATGACCCACTGCCGCCTGAGATTCAGAAAAACGTGGTTAACCTGGAGTACTTTTGGAATGCCGATGAGGCCGCCTCCATCTTTGCTCGTGCCCACACAGTGGTGTGCCATGAGCCGCATTCCCCCATCATCGCTCTGGCCAATGGCACACCCATCATTCACTGGTTCTCAGAGTTCCACGGCCTCAAGTGCTGGATGTTCGAGGATATCGGCCTGAAAGACTGGCTGCTGGAAATTGATACCACTCCGGCGGAAACGCTTTTCCAGACCGTGATGGCCATCGAGAAGGATTACCCTGCCGCCCAGGCCAAGGTGAAAAAGGCCATGGACTTTGTGAAGGAGCGTCAAACCGCGACGATGGGAGTAGTGGAAAAGGTCATTCAGGCTTGATGCCGCAGGTGGAAGCAGGCTGCGGGTCTTACAAGGTAGGACCCGCTGTAACCCATGGAATTTAGCAGTGGCAAGAAACATGGCTTCCGGCGGGTTCGTAGCATTCACCTGCTTGTCCCTCCAACCTCATTCCATTGAATTTATGCACCGGCTTTTCCTTGCTTTTTTCTTGCTGGCTCAGGCAGCCACGGCTGCAGTTTATGAGCCTTCCTGGGCATCCATTGCGCCGAGCCGAGTGATTCGTTTGAGTGAAGTGGATGGGGCTGCCCTCGTCTCAGCCGTGGCGGCACTCAAGCCGGGAGATTGTCTCGAAGTCGGCGCAGGCACTTACACGGTGGATCGTATGTGGAACATCCAAGTTTCAGGCACTGCCGAAGCACCCATCAGGATCGAGTCTGCGAAAGGAGCGCGTGTGGTGATCACTCGTTCGGATGACAAACAGAACATCGTCAACATCGGCCAGTCAGCACCGGTTTCGTATCTCGTTGTTCGCGGGATCGAATTTACCGGGGGTAGCCACGGCATGCGTTTGGGCCATTGCAGCGATGTGTGGGTGGACCAGTGCCATATCCATCACACGGGCGGCCCGTGCATTACCGCCAACAGTGCCGATACTCGCCGGCTGTATCTCACCCGCAATCACCTCCACGATGGCGGTGGGCATGGCGAGGGCATGTATCTCGGAGGTAACGAGGCCTCCGTGATCATGAGTGAAAGTGTCATCGCTCTGAATCACGTTCATGATTGCGCTGGCAGCCAGGGAGATGGCATTGAAGTCAAGCAAGGCTCTTGGGGAAATCTTGTCGCCGAAAACCACATTCACGACACGCAGTATCCGTGCATCACGGTGTATGGAACGGCAGGGAAACCGGTGAACATCATCGAGAGAAATCTCTGCTACCGCAGTGCCGACAATGTCATGCAGGTGCAGGGCGAAGCCATTGTACGAAACAACATTCTAATCGCCGGAAAAAACGCCGGTTTTTCCAGCATGGATCACCAGGGCAAGACGCTGAATCTGCAAGTCATCCACAACACCATCATCAATACCGGTCATGCTTTCAGTGGTCGTTCGTGGAATGCCCGGGAGGGCCTGGTGCTAGCCAACAACATTTTGTATTCTCGTGAAGGCAATGCCCTCCACTTTCCCAGTGGCAGCGAGGGTGCGACTCTTGCTGGAAATGTGGTGCTGGGTGCAGGTGACAAACACCGCCAGGCACAGGGGCGCGGCCTGGAGCAGGATCTGCCACAGGTGAGCTGGGATGGCACCAAGCATGACGCCACGCCTTCGGCTGATGCTCCTTTTGAGCAGGCGGAACGCACGCGTATGTTACCCGCAGATTTTCATGGCGCCGCGCGAAGCCCCGCGATCAGTGGTGCGGTGACACGCTGACCCTCTGCGGATTCAGGCGTGATGCGGTGTCTGGCATTGTTGAAGGAGTCATCACATCACCTCCGAAAGCGGAGGGGCAATGCCCTGGCGTGCGCCGCCAACCGTGCGGGGGGCGATGCGGGCGCGCCAGATGTAACGCTGGAAAAGCACCTTCACACTGGCCGTCATCGGCACCGCCAAGATGGCCCCCAGGAGACCGCCGAGGAGGAGAGTCCAGACGAGTACGCTGGCGATGACCGTCATGGGGTGCAGGCCCACGGCTTCGCCCACGATGCGGGGCGTGATGAACAGCCCATCTATCTGCTGAACGACGGCAAAGATGATGGTCACCGCCAGTGGCAGGGCCCACCAGGGGTCGCCAGGGATGAGTGCGCTACCTCCCTGAACAGCCCCGATGATGACGGCTGGGATCCAGCACAGGGCAATGCCCAAATAAGGAATGATGCCCGCCACACACAGGGCCAAGCCGATGAGCAGACCAAAATCCAGGCCGATGATCATCAGCCCTGCTCCTGTGGCGATACCATTGATGACACTGACGAAGAGCTGTCCACGAAAGAAGGCGATGAGGTAACGGTTGATCTCATTGAGGCAGGAGACCACCTCGTCCTTGAAGGCGCTGGCTCGCAGCGGCAAGTAATCCGACCACTGGGTCTTGATCTTCGCGCTCTCGATCAGGAAATAGTAGAGGTACAGCGGGACGATAATGAGGGAGAGGAGGAAACCGAAGATACCGAGAAACCCGCCAAAGGTGGACCGGACAAACTTCCATGCATTGCTCAGCACCGTGGGCAGGGTCGTTTTCACCCAGTCACCGGTGAGGAGCGCCTTGAGGTCGAAATCGAGTTCGCTGGTCGTCTCGTCGTCCGTTTTTTCAAGAGCTGGGTCATTGACAGGTGCAGGTTCTGGAACTGCCGTTGTTGGGGCCGGTGCGGGTGTAGATGAAGAAGCCGGTGCTGCCTCCGGCGTAGGAGTGCTCGTTTGGGTTGCAGGAGCGGGGGAATTGGATTTTGAGGCATCCACCAAATCAGCCAAGGGAGCAGGGAGGGGAATGCCGTATTCGCGCTCCATGCGGGTGGCAAAGTCGAGCACAGCCACACGGGCTTTCACCGTGTAGCCAGGAATCTTTTTCGCGAGGTTGGAGGTCTGCTCGCCCAGTTTAGGCAAAATCCACCAGCCAAGGCCGAAAAGCCCCAGGCTAAAGACCGCGAAGATGATGAGCACGGCACGCTGACGCTTCAGCCCTTTTCGCTCCAGCCAGGCGACCCCAGGCTCCAACAGGTAGGCCAGCACCCCCGCCACCGCAAAGGGCATGAGGATGGGCTGGAGAAAGCCGATGACCTGAGTGCCGAGGTAGATGAATCCGATGGCCAATGCCCCAACCAAAGTGATCGAGAGAGCGGTGACCGCTGTCCAAAGGGCGCTGCGCTGAAAGGCCGTGGGGAGATTCTTCATGGGACGCCGGAGATGGTGGCAGAGGATTGCAAAGATGGAAGAGGGATTCGCACAGGGACCTGAGGAATTTGCCCGGGATGAACCGAGGCAGGACCCGGGCGGTTTTTCCCACGGTGGGGAAGTGGAATTTTGCAGCGATCTTGTAGCCGGGGTTTGAGTGCAAT
>DMMK01000476.1 GCA_003453085.1 Verrucomicrobiales bacterium | reverse complement strand
GTTTCATAACCGCCGCCGTGAGGGCCGAAGGCTTCCTCGGTGGGGACGTAACCGACGATGCCGTTGGCCAGCTCCACCGGGAAGGTGAAGGGAAAGGGGCTGCCTTTTTTGATGTCGAGTCCGAACTGGACGAAGTATTCGGCCGGGTTGCTGACGAAGGCGGCGGGGCCGACCTGGATGACCTGCACTTCGGAATCCACCTTGGGAGTGACCTGGCAGAGGTGGTCGAGCATGACGATTTCCTTGGCAAAGATCCAGCCGGAGGTGTCGCCCTTGGGCTTGCCTGCCTGCACGATCTCCAGGCTCTTTTTCACGCGTTCAGGGGCGGGCTTGCGGCGGGGGATGGAAAGCACTTTCTGGCGGCTGTCCAGCACGGCCTCGGTACCGCGCGGGCTGGTGAAGAGGACTTTCAGGGCCGCGGCCCCGACACGGCCGCCGACGAGCTGCGCCCACTCCTCGGGGCCGGGGCGGCGGGCGGTGCTGAGGTTGTCCACCTGGGTCACATCGCCACAGGCCCCTTGCATGAAGACGACGGGGGCTTTGGAACCGAGGGCTCCCTGGATGGTTTTTTCCAGGTAGTAGATCCAGTTGGCCGAGATGCCGCCGGGGTTGGTGGTGGCATGGCAGGCATAATTGACCATGACGCCGAGGAGCTGGCCCTGCATATCCCAGGCACCGATGACGCCGACCTGCGGGTCAATGGGGCCGGCATACTCGATGATGTCGGCATTGCCGGGGCCGGGGTGGCTCCAGCTCTGGCCGTTTTTCATGCGCAGGCGGCGGTTGAAGGCCACCTTGTCTTCATGGCCGAAGCCGAAGCTGAGCTGGGCGGGCACGCGGGCCAGGGAGGCAGCGCGGACGCCTTCGACGATTTCATGGGTGACGCGGAGGAGGAAGCCAGCATCGGCGCAGGAGGACTCCTCATAGGCGAGCTTTTTCACCAGGTCTGAAGCGGCGTCATACTCGCCCGGCAGCACCATGCCCACGGGGCCGGAGGAGTGGGAATGGGAGGCGCCGACCATGACGCAGTCGCCGGGGATGCCGAGCTCCTTTTCAATGCGGGCGCGAGCATCCAGCACCACCTGGCGCGGCACGACGAGGGTATCCAGCCCGATGAGGGCGACCTTCTTTTTGCCATCGTCAAAGAGGGCGACGCGCACCTTGCAGGCATCGTGGAATTTCAGGTGGTAGGATTTGCCATAACCGCCGGGCTGCTCCATGCCGATGCCGGGGGTGATGTCCCGTTCGGCAAAGCCCGCCTTGATGGTGGAGGTGGGCGCGGGTGTCTGGGCACTGACGGCCGAGGCGAGGAGACCAAAGGCGAGGAGAAGGTTTCTCATGGAAAGAGGATACCCTTCTGGGGGCAGCGGCTTTGCACGGCTTAGTCACCACATTTTGACTTTTCCTGATCTGTTTGGCATAAGGCAGGAGTTCCACGTCCATCCCATGCCCACACTCGATCACGAAAACCGCCTCCGGGCCGCCGGCCACCGGTGGATCGCGGGCATTGACGAGGCGGGGCGCGGACCGCTGGCGGGCCCGGTCTCCGTGGCGGCGGTGGTTTTGCCGGAGGACTTTGAGCACCCGTGGCTGAATGATTCCAAGCAGCTCTCGCATGAGAAACGCGAACGGCTGTATGAGGAGATCACGGGCAATCCGCAGATCCGCTGGCATTGCGAGATGATCGGGGTGGCGGAGATCGACCGCATTAACATCCTGCAGGCCACATGGCTGGGCATGCGCCGCTGTGCACTGGCCCTGGATCCACGACCATGCGCGGCGCTGATCGACGGCAAGCCGGTGCGCGACTTTCCGGTGCCGCATGTGGCGCTGGTGAAGGGCGACAGCCTGAGCTACTCCATCGCCGCGGCCAGCATCATTGCGAAGGTGAGCCGGGACCGGCTGATGGTGGAGATGGCCGGGCGTTATCCTGGCTACGGCTTTGAGATTCACAAGGGCTACCCGACGCCCCGGCACCAGGAGGCGCTGAAAAGACTGGGAGCTTGCCCCGAGCATCGGCGCAGCTTTGCCCCGGTGGCGCAGTTGGAGCTGGGGCTTTTCTGATCGCCCACCAGACGGGAAAAATGCCGAGGCATCCCCCGCCGCAAACCCATTGCGCGGCCCTAGTTTGCCCTTAATATCGGGCGGATTCCCCCTTTGCGTTCTTTCCCTCACTTCTTTCGCCAGCCAGCGCTCAGGCTGCTCATCCCCCTGCTCTGCCTGGGACTGCGGCCCGCTTCTCTCCTTAGCCAGGAGGCCGTGTTCACACCGCTCGGCCGCACAGAGGCTGCGACCGCCCCTTCGGGTGTGCTGAAACTGGCCACGGCTGGCACAGAGCCTGTCGTCGCAGTGACCACAGGCCCGGCGGGCTCGCACCGGGGCGCACGCTGGACGGCCAGCACAGGCTGGCAGACGCTGCCCGCAGCCGCCGCCATCGTTCATGACCTCCACCCGAACGGCACGCGCATCCTGGCCACCTCAGAGTCGCTGAACCAGGGCGGCGTCTATGATGCTGGGGCCGGAAGCTGGACGCCGCTTCCCACCATGCAGCTCACGTGGTCCACCGAGGTCTTTTTGCGGTGGAACCACCTCCGCTTTTTCGGAGATGGCATGGCGGCCGGGGCGGCCAGGGTGGATACCAATCCCTATTACGGCCTGCCTGCGTTGCAGCCTTTTCACCTGAATCTGGCCACCGGCATTTATCGGCAGCTTCCGAGGAATGCCCCCAATCCTCATGGCAGTCTGACCGATCTGGTGGCCGTGAGTCCCCAAACAGGAAACATCGTAGCCCTGGGGGGCACTGTTCCTGCGGGCAAACTGAGCGTCTTTGCCCACCCGAGCGCCCCGGCACGATTTTTCGAGCGGGCGTTCCCGCACAGCTTCACATCCATCCGCCATGCGGTGATCTCGCCAAACAACCGCTGGCTGGGCACGGCCTCAGATCCCGCCTCTCCCACCGGCATGAGTGCCCGGGGCAGAATCCAGCGCTGGGATCTGTCGGTGCTGGAGGCCACAGGCACACGGCTGAGCCAGATCTCCCCCGGCCTGAACAGCGGCTATGCCTACCCCATGGCGATGCTGGATGACGGCACCTGCCTGGGCTATGTGACGGGAGAACTCCCCTCCAACCGCGAGGGGCCCGAAGCCTGTGTGTGGCACCCCAACGGAGCCCGCGTGCGGCTGCAGCATGAGCTGGGCACCCACTATCAGCTCGACCTGGCCGGCTGGACGCTAGATGAAATCCATGCCTCCAGCCCGGATGGAAAAACCCTCAGCGGTTACGGCACCAATCCCAACGGCCAGCGGGAAGCCTGGCTTTTGCAACTTTCCGAGCCGCTGCCAGAGAGGTCCCCAGCTCCTGAAATCTGGGTGCAGTCGGTGTACGGCCACAGCGGCTCAGCGGAAGCCGGGATCACCTTTGACAAAGTCTATTTAAACACTGCCACGGCAAAGATCTGCATCCTTTACAACATCGGCAACGCCCCCTTGGAAATCACCGGCCTCACCCTGGAAGGGGCCAATGCGGACGAATTCTCCACCACCTTCACTGCACCGAAGGCGCTGGCGCCGATCACGTCAGAAACGGTCTCCGTAAGTTTCCACCCCCGCAGCCTGGGGCCCAAAGAGGCCACGCTCAAACTCCAGACCAACGATGCCCGGGCACCCGTTTTCTCCATCCGGCTGACGAGCCCCGGCCCGAGGCCGCTGCTGACCGTCCAGGAAAACAAAAGCTATACACCTCCTGCCGGAACGCCTGTGCCCATGACTGCACTCGTCGGCAGGAGTGTGGAGGCCGAGTTCCGCCTGGACAACATCGGCACTCACATCGCCACCGGCATCACCGCCACCATCGAAGATGCCAGCGTCGCCGGGCTGGAGGTGCTGCCCCCGGTACCAGCCAGCCTGGGCCGTAACATCGTGGGTTACGTCCGCATCCGCTACACGCCCCAGGCAGAGGGCACCGGCACGGCCCGCCTGCAAATCGCCTGCGATCACCCGACGACGGCCCCGGTTTCCATCCCGCTCGCATTGAGCGCCAGTACCGCCCCGTGGCAGTATGAAGTGACGGACCGCGCCGGGCAACCCGTGGTGCAGGGCCAGGCCTTGCCGGACTATGGCCGGGTCACGGTCATGGCCGAACTGCCTTACCGGCTGACGCTGACCAGCCAGGATCAGCGCCCTGCCAAGGGGGTCACCGCGCGCCTCGAAGGCCCGGATGCAGGCGACTTTGAATCGTCGTGGGATAACGGCCCCTTCACCCTCAGTCCCAATGGAACTGCCAGCCTCTATATCATCTTCCAGCCCAAGTCTCCGGGGATCAAAAACGCCCGCCTTGTCCTGGATGCTGAGGGCCTGTGGGCCGCACCCCATGTCATCCACCTGACGGGTGAGGGCGTGACGGCCGGGGACGTCCAGTTTGTGACCTACCCGGCTTCCGAGATGAACACCCCGACGGTAAACCGGGTCTTCTTCCGCGTCCTGGCTCCGCCGCCCACCAACTACCGGGTGATCCGCGATGGCCAGGCTGGTATGTGGCAGGAACTGGATACGCAGGCCGAGTTTAGCCTCGGGAGTGATTACAGCCGCTATCAGTCCGACTACCGGATTGAGGTCCGCTCAGGGAATACCTACCACCAGGGCCCCGTGTTCAACCGGGCTGAAGTCTGGCAACAGGCCCGCGTCATTGCCCGGCCGGGCCAAACGAACACCGCCGTCATTCCCACCCATATCCAGGGCCCCATCGGCGGTTTTTCCTACCAGTGGTTCAAGGATGGGGTCGCGCTGTCAGAGAGTGCGCCTTATCACTATCAGTTCGTCCAGGGGCCCCATCTGATCGTCAACACACTGACCCCTGAAACAAGCGGCCGCTACCAGTGCCAGGTGACCCTGAAGGCCGATTCCGGCGATGTGACGCTGATGGCCGGCGAGACCGAGTTTTATGTCGTGCGTCCGCCGGAGATCATCCCCTTCTCCCTGCGGCCTGCCAGCACGCTGGAAGAGCTGACCCTGGAGGTGCGGGCTACCGATCAAGAGCATGCTCCGACGACCTTTGAGATCAAAGGCCTGCCCCCTGGCCTGAAGCATACGGATCCCAACAAAGGAATCATCAGCGGCAAGATCAGCCCCTCGGCCGCCAGCAAACAACCGCGTGAGTACAAGGTCTCTGTCAAAGCCACCAACTCGGCAGGCACAGGCCCTGTCTTTGAGGCCTTGTGGCGCATTGAGCCGTTCGATGGCCGCAGCATTGCAGGCACCTACCACGCCTTCATTGAGCGCAAAGGCCACCACGATTTTTTCCGGGCCCTGGGCGGCAGTCTGCGGGTCACCATCACAGTCGGTGGCCAGTTTTCCGGCTCCATGTTCCATTCCGGCCGCGCCAGAAGCGTTTCCGGCCAGATCACCAGCATACCTCCGGCCAATCTGCCGGAGACCTACCCCTACCCGGTTCCGGAAGGGATGAACAACGGCGTGGAAGCCTCATTCGGTGTCTCCAAAGCCTTCTTTCTGCCGAATAAAGACCCGGCGGTTCTCGGCTTTGGCGTAACCGACAACCAGCTCGGCGGCGTGCTTCAAAACATCCATGGCACCCAGGCTTCCATCCCCGGCTTCCGCCGGCAGCCCGCCCCGGCCTGGCTGCTCACCTCCGGCAAGACCGGCAGGCATCACC
>DMMK01000472.1 GCA_003453085.1 Verrucomicrobiales bacterium | reverse complement strand
TCTGGATGTGCTGGATGATCCGGCTAACAAACAGTATCCTTTGGCCCTGGACATCGCTGGCCGTGACAACTGCGCCGTGGGTCGTCTGCGGATTGACTGTGCTCTGGACAATGGCCTGGCCTTCTGGGTCGTGGGTGACCAGCTCCTGAAAGGCGCGGCGCTGAACGCGGTGCAGATCGCGGAGTGTCTGGTGTAAGCGAAGCTTTTGAAGATTCCCTTTGAGCGCACTGGATTTTGATTCCAGTGCGCTCTTTTTTTATCTGTTAGGGGGCAGGAGGCGGCACGGCTGAGTGGAGGGAGAAGCGAAGATTGCGCGTGGGGCCTGTGATAAAGCCGCGCACCTGCTGCAGGTCGTCATTGATGGCGAGGATCCCTTTGATGATCTGTTTTTTGTTGCCGGGTGGAATGAGAATGGAGCCAGTCAGGAGGCCGGTGGTGGGATTGATCGTCAGGGCGGGTTTACGCAGCTTGGAGGAAAAGGTCAGTTTGTTGGTATCGCTCCAGGTTAGGTATTCGCTGATGTCACCTCCATAAGTCGCCATGAAATCGGGAAGACGAATCTCCGCATAACCGTTGGTGGCGGCCAGGTAGTTCATGGGGCGTTGCCTGCCCACAGGCTTGGAGTACACGGTCCCGAAGACATTGCAGTCTGTACTGAAGCCCGCGTTGTAGAACACATCCGTCGGCTTGGTGGCCGGGGCACGGACGGAGTAGGAGGTGTCCTCTTGAATGCGATATCTGCCACCTATCAACATGAGGCGGCTGCGCATGGTGAAGACAGATTTGCCTCCTGCCGTGACGGCATAGACGGGCAGGTAATGACTGGGAGAGGTGGGATTATCGTAGAGGAATGTGGAAAAGGTGAAGGCGGCCCCATCCAGATTGCATCCCCGGCCGATCACGGTGCCATTGGGTTTGACCGTAAAACTGAAGAAGCCATTGGGCTGGAAAACGGAAGCAATGTAGGCGGTGTAATAGGCCGCCACGGGGTTTGGCCCCGTGAAGGTCTCCCGTTCGGGAAAGGAATAGTTGGAGCTGAGAATTTGGTTCGTATAGATTTGAAACCTACCGGGGCCTGCGAGATCAAACTCCACCGTTACAGGAGGGATCACCGCACCGGGCGGGCCTTTTGGCTGCACGGAAAAGCTGCCCTGACCATCCACCCCGATGATGCCTTTGACCGCATAGGCTGTTTTAAAAATGACCAGCTTTGCGCTGTAGCTGCCCGTGGCCGTCAGGTTCATGGTGAGGGTGCCCATGTTGAGTTCGCTGGATGATGCGTTCCAGTTCGTATGACGCATGGATGCGCGGCGAGGGATGTGGCGTAGCTCGAGAACGAGGTTGTAGGCGGTGGCGGTGGGCGGATTGCCGCCCCAGATATCCGCCGCGAAATGGTAGGTGTTGCCTTTGATGGCATAGAAGCTGACGCTGGCATGCAACCATTCCGGTCCGTAATCCGAGGAATAGTTGCCCGTGCCGACGGTGTTCAGATTGTCCACCGCCGTTCCGGTATAAACCGCGAGCATGGTATCCCGAAGAGGATTGGCTGCATAGAAGGTTTGCTTGGTATCAACGGTGCAGAAGCCATCTTCAGGGGCCGTCCATTTCCACCACGCCGTTTTACCCATGGCCCCGGGACTGCCGTAAACGGATTCGCCTGCCTGGGTGGTGTAATTGGTGAGGTTGGTGGCATCGGAAGTGTCCCGGCTTGAGGAGATGAGTCGTGCGGTGGCAAAAGTGTCTGAGCCGGGGCCGGAGGCGTGAAGTGGGGCAAGAGCACCGGCAAAGGCTGCTGCACAGGCTGCCATGCGGAGAAGGGATGAAGCATTCATGACGGTTTCGGATGAAGTTGTGATGTGGGGGGGGGCGATGGCGGCAGCCGAACGCGGAGCGAGGGTGCCTGCTAAAGAGTTGCACCGCTTCGACGGGCAATGCTTACCGAGGTTGTTCTCGGATAAAGGTTTGGCCTACGCGGAGGGGCTGCGAAGTCCTTTTGGGGGATGCTCATTCATGCCTCTCTCCTCTGCCGATGTTCATGCGCGACCGTGGTCTTCTAGCCCCAAGATCCTGGTAGATCCGAGCTGGTCAGTCCCAAGCTTTAGAAGCAGCCTGCGGATGCCTTCCTGCTTTTCGATGTCCTTGCGCTAGTCGGGCAGAAGGGGAATCACTGAGGCCACCTCAGGCTTGGGCGTTGTTGCTTTTTGGCTTGGAAGCTTCATTCACGACACGGGCTGTAAAATTGCCTTTGGGATTGTCCTGAGCATCGGGGCAGAGCCAGTCTGAAATTTCGGCGACGGCGACTTCAACCTGGGAGCCCTGTTTTAACTTTTTGTTATGGAAGGGGTCGTTGATCAGGTGACCGTGGACGTATTCGGGCTCCAGACCGAAGACCTCCAGCCACATGTGTTCGGTATCGCCGTCTTCACTGGTGAATGGGGCCTTGACGATGAAACGGGTGTCTCCGGGCTGCCGGGTTTGGAAGGCGGTGGCGAACTCTGGCCAGCGGCGGCGGGCTTCAGTGATGGCCTGCTCGATGGAGTCTCCATTGGGGACGCCAATCACGGGGGCTTTGACTTCTTTGAGGAAGATGGCGAGTGGATCGGGACCCATGAGGGATGTCTCCAATTCGGGTGACCATAGATTGAAGTAGCCATGCTCCGTCGCGTAGATGCCGATGGTGTCGTCATCGGCGAGAGCCGCAATGGCCTTACCAATCATTTGGTAAGCGACTCCAACGGGAAGCTTGTCATTGCTGCTGCTCATGAAGTCCACGGCGAGCCAGGTGGTGTGGGACTGGATCACGTCGGCGAAGCGCAGATTGTTCACCTTGGTGGCGACGTCACTTACATCATCAAAGTACGGAGCTTCAATATTGTGAACTGTGAACAGGGCCATATGGGGGCGGGTGACCATCACGATGAAATGAGGGCTATGCCCGCCGACAAAACCATCGGCATCATCAGGCGGTTCATCACCCGCGACAATCTTCAGGTCCCAGGCGTCGGAGAGCGCATGGGCAAGGACTTGGGCCTCCAGGAAACGGAGGCTGGTGCGCAGCTGCACCATGGAGATGATGGGTTTCTCATCGTCTTCGTCAGCCTTCGAAACCGCAATGTCGGAACCTCCGAACCAGCGTTCGTCCGGTTGCTTCCAGAGATACCATCCTGACCAGCCAATGGCGAAAATGCGAAAAAGGCCCCAGAGATCCAAGTTGTTTGGATCAAGCTGGGAGGCTGAATTCACGGCCAAACCCAATATCGCCACAATCGCTGCATAAAGGCCCCACCGAGTTCGTAAAAGCAGGCCGAGGGCCACTACGACCAATATGCCCGCCACAACTATTTTAGCTGGAACATTCTGCCGGATTCCCGAATTGACGAAATGATAGGCAATCCAGGCTAACAAGAAGGCTACAACGGTGCGAGTTGTAAAGAAGGCCTGGAGCTTGGCAACAAAGGTCATTTCATTCTTAGAACGGATGATGAAATCTTGTTCAAGCTCGTTTTGGAGTGGGTGTTATGTTTCACCCGCCATGCGCGGTGCGAGGAGCAGCAAGGGGGCGGGTTGTTGGGGTGACAACGTTAGCGAGGTGTCCCGCCCTTTCAGGGCTCTGGGTCAGGGGGAGGTGTGGTATCTCACCCAGGGCGGTGCTCGCTGAGGCTCGCTGGCCCTGGGCTTCGTTGTCACGCCCCTCTGGGGC
>DMMK01000283.1 GCA_003453085.1 Verrucomicrobiales bacterium | reverse complement strand
GACATTGGAGATTTGAGGGGCGGCGGGCTGGATCACCAGTTCTTCGCGCCTGGGGGCCAGGCGCTTTTGCAGGGCCTGGAGGGCATAGCGATAGCGGCCAGAGACGGTGTTGATGGATTCCCCCGTGGTCTGGGCGATCTCGGCAAAGGTGAGGCCGCCCCAGAGCTTCAGAGAGACGACTTCGCGTTGGTCTTCAGGCAGGGTCTGCAGGGCCTCCTGGACGATGGCGGCGGTCTCGCGCTGTTCCGGGCTGGTATCAAAGACGGGCGCATCGCCCATGGGCAGGGCCACCTCGGAGGCGGACTCGCGTTTCACCCGGCGAGTATCGCTGCGGCGCTGATCCAGGGCGATGGTGCGCACGGCGGCATACAGCAGGGGGATGTGCTCGGCATCGCCCTCAGGAAACCGGCGCCACCAGCGCACAAAGGCCATCTGCACCACGTCCTCCGCATCGGCCCGGGAAGGGCAGAGCTGGACAGCGTAGAGCAGCAGCTTCGGCGCGACTTGGTCGAAGCAGTGTTTCCAGGCGGTGGTGGCGGCTTCCATGAGAGGGCAGGTTTCCAGGGGCTTAACGTCACCCCTCACTCTTTTTGTGTGCTGAAGGGGTCTTTTTGCTGAATGACGCCGCCGACTGGCCGCCGGGCCTGCTTTTCCCCTTCCCCCTTGGGCCGGAATCCGCTACCCAGATAGGCATGGCAGAAGAGAACCTCGATTCATCGCACCACACCGAGCTGAAACAGACCATCGGCGGCTGGCAGATTCTCTTTTACGGCCTCGGCTCCATGCTCGGCGCGGGCATCTATGCCCTGATCGGCCGCGCGGCGGAGACGCTGGGCAATGCGGTGTGGCTGGCGTTTTTGATGGCCATGCTGGCCGCTCTGCTCACCGGCCTTTCCTATGCCTGCGTGGGCAGCCGCTATGCGCGGGCGGGCGGGGCGGCGTATGTGACCCAGCGCTCGCTTCGCAAACCGTGGCTCAGCTATGTGGTCGGCATCGCCGTGATGATGAGCGGCCTCACCAGCATGGCCACCGGCTCCCAGTCCATTGCGGAAAATCTGGCCAAGGCGCTGAACATGGCACTGCCCATCAAACTCGTGGCCATCGCCCTGGTCTTTCTCATCGGCTGCATCATCTACCGCGGCCTGCGGGAGAGCATGTGGGCCAACATCGTCTGCACGGTGGTGGAGGCTTCCGGGTTGATCTTCATCATTGCTGTCGGGGCCCGCTACTGGGGCGGGGTGGACTATTTTGAAACGGCGAATGACACCGTTGCTGGCGGATCCGGCTCCGGCATCACGCTGGCTCTGGTCA
This sequence comes from Verrucomicrobiales bacterium, assembly GCA_003453085.1. Classification (GTDB taxonomy): domain Bacteria; phylum Verrucomicrobiota; class Verrucomicrobiia; order Verrucomicrobiales; family Verrucomicrobiaceae; genus Prosthecobacter. Next base: position 1,243 of record DMMK01000283.1, on the reverse strand, counting down.
TGCAGGGGGCCGTGCTCACCTTTTATTCCTTCATCGGGTTTGAGGACATTCTCAACGTCAGCGAGGAGGTGAAAAACCCGCGCCGCAATGTGCCCTTCGGCCTCGTGGGGGCGATGATCCTGGCGACGCTGATCTACATGGCCGTGGCCATCACCGCCGTTTCCGTGGTGCCCTGGAAGGAGCTGGCGCTCAGCAACACGCCGCTGATGGAGGTGGCCCACCGCGCGGCCCCTTGGTTTCACGGCATTGACGGCGTGTATGTGGCCATCACGATTTTCGCCATCGGCAACACCGCCCTGCTCAATTACATCATGGGCTCGCGCCTGCTGTATGGCATGAGCAAGCAGGGCCTGCTGCCCGCGCTGCTTTCCCGGGTGCATCCCGTGCGCCGCTCCCCGCATGTGGCGATTGCGGTGCTGTTCTTCATCGTCAGTGCCCTCATCCTCAGCGGGGGGGTGAAGCAGCTTGCTGAAGCCACCGTGCTGCTGCTGCTGACGGTTTTCACGGTGGTGAACGTCTCCCTGGTGGTGCTGAAACTGCGCCCCGGCGAGGAGAAGGGCGGCTTTGAGATCCCCATCTTCATCCCAGCCCTTGGGGCCTTCGTCTGCGCGGCCCTCATCTTTGTGCGGCTGCAATCGGCCTTCACCACGGGCGGTGGGGGCGGACGTACCGCGCCCATCATCGCCCTGGCCATCATCGCCACCAGCCTGTTGTTGTACCGGCTGCTAAAACCGAAGAACGTGGTCATCCAGGACGCGTAATATCCTGGCGACAGTGTGGGGAGAAGGCTTGAGTCTAACCAACGATACTTCTCCGAATAACACCTCCAGCTGCGCTTCTGAGGCGGGTCAGTAGAGCAGGAGATTGATCTCGGAATCGGTGAGCAGCGAGGTGTCGTGAACGGCGAGGAGATCGCCGACTTGCTCGAGGTTTTTCCACTCGGTTTCGAATACAGGGACCAGGGGGAAGTCAGTTTCTACAGCGGCAGCTTCGGTGGCCATCGCAGGGGCCTGGGCCATCTGCGGGGCGGTATCCGCAGGCTGATGGAGAAGGCTGGCAGCGGTGAGCACCACGGCGGCAGCGGCAGCCCAGGTGAGGCCTGCGCGGGCGCTGTCCTGCTCCTGCCACCAAGCTTTCAGCCCGGCCAGCCAGCCACGCTCCTGCGGGGTCTGACGGGCGAGACGGACGACGTTTTGGGTGAAATTGGGACGCGGCTCGACCGGCTTGGCCTGGCCAAGCACTT
>DMMK01000137.1 GCA_003453085.1 Verrucomicrobiales bacterium | reverse complement strand
ATGCACCACTTTGCCCTTTTCCATCACCAGCGTCACAATTCCCGCCGCCTGCTTCGCCTTCACCGCCTGTTCCATCGCCGGCTTGATGGCGTCAAGCTTGGTGGTGTCGAGAGCCGGGAGCAGACTGGGAAAGAGGGCGAGGGAGAAGAGAAGAAAGGCACGGAGCATGAGGTAAGAACGTGAAGGAAGAAGGGGCTGTTACAGCGATGCTCATTCAGCGCTAAACTTTCGTTTATTGAGGCTTCTGATGGAAGCTGTCTGCGGCTTTGAGCCACTGAGACAATTCACGGGTACACAGCTCGATGTTGACCGAACTATTGAGCACCCAAAGGCAGTTCTTGGAGCTGTCCAACCAGGCGCAGCTGCCAAGCGGTGTGCTTAGACCAAAGGATTTCAGTACGGTCTGCGTTGAGCCCGGGAAAGGCTGGGCTTTGCCACCGGAAATAAGGCGTTTTGACAATGATTTAGTTTGATCTTTGGTTAGGTTGAAGGCTTTCAACTGCAAGGAGTTGCCTCCGCGGTCTATTTCGGTCGTCTGACTGTCCCTTAGAGGTTTGATCATTTCTTCGGCCTCACTTTCTTCGATTCTTGTCTCCAGCATGCTGAGGGCGACCGGATAATGAACCGCCAGTAGCGCTCGTTTGTTTGGCAGATATTCTGCATAACATCCCGCTGGAAAGACGATGCCGTATCGCTGCAAGTCACTTTCGATGGCATGCCATTGATCGGGATTGGACTGGGTCTTGGCAAACCAATGCTGGTGCAGGGAATCACTCAAAAGCCAAAGTTGATAGCGAGTCGGGCGGTCTTTGAGTGTGGGATCACGGAAGGAGATCAAAAAGTCTTCGTTGCTGATATTGACCACCATTTGTGCCTCGGCGCAGAGTTGCTCTAAGACACTGGCTGCGGTCTGCCCTTTTTCCCGACAGGCCAAGGACACCGTCTTGCCGGACACTTCACTGGAAACAAACAACGAGGGCTTGAAGCCCTCTTTCGAGCAAAAATTTGCCCAAAGGTTCAGGGCCTCAATGACGGGCATTTCGTTCACCTCAAATGAAGGCAAGGGTAGGGTCTGAATTTTGGTGACCTGTGCAGAGCCAGGAACGGGGCGACGAAAAACAGGCTTCTCATGGTCTCGTTGTTCTAGCATCTTTTTTTGGTATGCCTTCCAGTCAGCATCCGAATGGAAAGGATCTAGACCCCTCAGATCATTGTTAGGCACAACGAATGCCAAGAAGAGAGAGGCTAAAAAGCTAGGGCGTGGGCGAATCAGCATTAAAACCAACCTACCTTTTTTGAGACCCTGCTGTCCAGGTCTTGGTTTATGTGAAATCTGAATATCGGCTGATAGGCAGCATAAAAAGAGGTGTCACTGCAGAGCAATGACACCTCCTTGAATGTATAAACTGAGTTCTACTTTTGGCTACTTCCTCACTTCATTCACGAACTCTTCCATGAGGTCCATCGCCTTGACGATGAGCTCGGGGGCAGTGGCGTAGCAGCAGCGGACGAAGCCTTCACCGGCGGCACCGAAGGCGGTGCCGGGGACGACGGCGACGCTCTTTTTCTCGAGCAGGCCGATGGCGAATTCCTTGCTGGTCAGGCCGGTGCTGCGGATCTCCGGGAAGACGTAGAACGCCCCGCCGGGATTGAAGCAGTGCAGGCCCATGCCGTTGAGGCGGCTGACGATGACGTTGCGGCGCTGCTCGTAGCTTTGACGCATGTCTTCATAGGCACTGGCACCCATTTTCAGGGCTTCGATGCCGGCCACCTGGCTGAGGATGGGGGCGCAAAGCATGCAGTACTGGTGTACCTTCATCATGGCCTCGATGAGCGGGGCGGGGGCACAGGCATAACCCAGGCGCCAGCCCGTCATGGCAAAGGCCTTGCTAAAGCCGTGCAGGAGTACGGTGCGCTCGCGCATGCCGGGGTACTCGACGATGCTCTTGTGCTGCTGGTTGTCGTAGAGCAGCTCGCAGTAGATTTCGTCGGTGAAGACTAACAAATCATGCTTCACGGCCAGGGCGGCGATCTTCTCCAGCTCCTCAGGCGGCATGACGCCGCCGGTGGGGTTGGTGGGGAAGTTCAGGGCGATGACCTTGGTCTTTGGCGTGATGGCCTTCTCCACATCCGCCGCCATGAGGGCGAACTTGTTTTCCTCCCGCGTCTCCACGACCACGGGCACGCCGTAGGCCATCTTGATGCTGGGGGAGTAGGAGACGTAGCAGGGCTCGTGATAGATGACTTCGTCGCCGGGATTCAGCATCGCGCGGAAGGCGATGTCGAGGGCTTCGGAGACGCCGACGGTGACCAGGATCTCCTTTTTGGGATCGTAGCTCGTGCGGAACTGGTTCTCTACGTAACCGCTGATGGCGATACGCAGGGATTCCAGCCCGAGGTTGGAGGTGTAACTGGTCTGTCCCTTTTCCAGCGAGCGGATGGCCGCTTCGCGGATGGGCCAGGGGGTGGGTTTGTCCGGCTCACCGACGCCTAGCGAAATCACATCGCTGCGGCCGATGACCAGCTCGAAAAAGTCCCGGATGCCAGAGCGCGGGAGGTCGCGGATCTGGGTCGAAATTTTGCTGTTGTAATCCATTTGGTTGGGCCTCTCAGACTAAGGTCATGGACTGACTGGCAGACGTTCTTCGTCATCCCCGGAATTCGCGAGGAACCCGGACTGCTTGTAGGCCTTCAACTGGAAGTGGGTGGCCGTGGAAAGTACACCGCCGAGGGTGCTCAGTTTTTCAGCCACAAAGTTCGCGACATCGAGGAGGTCCTTGCCCTCGACGAGCACGGCGAGGTCATAGCCGCCGCTCATGAGGAAGCACTCACGCACCTGGTCGAATTTGGCAATGCGCTTGGCCAGACGGTCAAAGCCGCCTTCGCGTTCCGGGGTGATGCGCACCTCGATCAAGGCGGTGACACCGCGATGGCCGGCCTTGTGCTTGTCCACAACCGCGTTGTAACCCAGGATCGTCTTGTCCGCCTCGGCCGCTCGCATCCTGCGCACGACTTCGTCTTCAGTGAGGCCCAAAATTTGGGCCAGCTCGCTGGTGGAGCGGTTTGAATTGATTTGGAGGAGTTGAATCAGGGGATCCATGGGAAGCGCAATTTAACGCACCTCTTAAATCCTGCACAAAGTTTGTTTAACTTCTCACCGTTGCTCTACATGCAGCAGGCGGCGGACTGGGCGGGGCCGGATTCCGGCAGCATGAGCACGATCAGGGCGGGGGCTGCGACGGCGATGTCTGCCCAGACGCGAAAGGCCTCGGGCGACAGTCGATGGCGGTTTTGCCAGACGATCTCCGTGCCGATGAGACCTGCGCCGATGGCCAGGCCCAGGGGTAGCAGGCTGGCGGGCAGGTAGTCCAGCGAGATGGCCAAAAGGGCCACAACGCAGAGGGCGATGGAGCCGCGCAGGGTGCTCTGGGCGCGGCTGCGGTTTTCCTCAGAGTCAGCTTCACGAGCATTGATGGTGGCCAGATTGCTGATGAAAAGCAGCCCGAGGAGGATCAGTTGCACCCAGTTTTCAGGCCCCTCGCTGCCCAGGGTGTGAAAACGGGTCCAGGTGGTGCAGCCGAAGGCAAAGAGCAGCCCGGCGGCGAGTTCCTTGCGGAAGTAATTTTCCAGATTTTCATGCCAACGTAGGCTGATGAGGATGATGGTGCCGGTGGCGATGAGCAGCGAGATGGTCACCCGCACGGAAAGCGGGATGGGCAGGGCATTGATGAAAAACAGCAGAAACAGGATGCCTGCCTGCAGCAGCCAGCGGCGCACGCGGATGCTGGTGACAGAGTAGAGTACCAGGTAAAGTGCGATGGGCAGCACCTGGGTGAGGGAGTGGGCCAGGAGGCCGGAAGGCACCACCCATAGGGCCAGCCACAGCAGATAGGCTGTGCCTGCGGGGATGACACCCAGCACCAGCGGCCAGCGAAACCGGCGGTAAAAGAGATGTCGCACGCTCAGTGCCGCTTCGGGCACGCCCCAGGCATCTAGCACGCGGTCCGCCAAGTAGATGAG
>DMMK01000583.1 GCA_003453085.1 Verrucomicrobiales bacterium | reverse complement strand
AGGCCTCCTTTGCCAACAACTGTTTGCTGGCCCGCCGCATGATCGAGAGCGGCGTGCGCTTTGTGCAGCTCTTCCATGAGGCCTGGGACCACCACGGCGGCCTAACCAAAGGCTTGAAAGAGCAGTGCGGCCTGACGGACCAGCCTGCGGCGGCCCTGGTGCGGGACTTGAAGCAGCGCGGCCTGCTGGAGGACACCATCGTGATCTGGGGCGGCGAGTTCGGCCGCACGCCGATGGTGCAGGGCGGCAGCGACGGACGCGACCACCACCCAAACGCCTTCACCATGTGGTTCGCCGGCGGCGGGCTGAAGCCGGGCCTCACGCTCGGCGCCACGGATGAGTTCGGCTTCAACGTGACGGAGGATCCCGTGCATGTGCATGATCTCCACGCCACGCTGCTGCACCTGCTGGGCTTTGAGCACACGAAGCTGGCGGTGAAATTTCAGGGCCTGGACATGCGGCTGACGAATGTGCATGGCGAATTGGTGCCGAAGTTGCTGGCGTGAGCACGCGCAGCAGCTTCATTGGCCCCATGATCACCCTCCTCAGTGCGACGAACCGCCCCGGCAGCAACACCCGCCTCCTCACCACGCTGATCGAGCGCCTGTACACCGAGGCAGGCGTGACCTGCCAGGTGCTGGATCTCGCGGACCTGCCGCCGGAGATCTTCAACCCCGCCTCCTATGCGGAAAAACCCGCCGCCTTTGCCCCCTTTGCCGAGGCCATCCTGGCCAGCGACGGCGTGGTCATCGTGACGCCCGAGTACAACGGCAGCTTCCCCGGCGTGCTGAAGTACTTCATCGACATGCTGCCCTTCCCCGCCAGCTTTGAAAATCGGCCCGTCTGCTTCGTCGGCCTCGCCGCCGGCATGTGGGGCGCCCTGCGGTCGGTGGAGCAGCTCCAGCACATCCTCGGCTATCGCAATGCCCACCTGTACCCGAATCGCGTCTTCATCCCCGGCGTCGGCCAGGTGCTGAAAGACGGGGAGATCCAGGATGCGGACCTCCTCGCTCGCCTGCAAAAGCAGGCCACCGGCTTTGCCGCGTTCGTCCAGCGACTGAAGGCGTGAAAGGGGGCGCTCAGTCCCAGTAGGTGCGGATGGAAACCGTGCCACGCTGCGGGTGGTGGCTCAGTTCCGCCAGCAGGGCACCCTCACCGGGCACGATTTTATAGATCAGCGTGCCATCCTCCTCCTTCCACTTCACGCACTCAGGGTCCTTCACGCCAGGACATGAAGCCACCCAGGCCGCCACGGCCTGCGGCTCGCCAAAGAAGCGCGCCTCAAACTGGCGTGTAAACGCGCCGCCCGACGTCGTGAGGGTGAAGCTGCGGGCCTCGGGAGGAAAGGGACTCAGCCTCGCCCACAGCAGCGTGCATTCCTTCGCGTTCTCCGCAAACAGCGGGTACCCCGACGGTGCCCAGGGGATGCCCTTGGCCCATACATATCCGCCCACGGTAAGCCCCAGCACCGCCAGCGATAAAAACCCGCCCAGCACCAGACCGGAGAAAAAGAGACGTTTGCGACCATGCGCCATAGCCCCAGGATGCCCCACCTCCACCGCGCTTACCAGTCAGGAAATTCCCCCATGCGCCGATCTTCCACCCATCGACCCTGCTATCCGCTCAAGGGACTGAGCGAGCTACCTTCCCGCGCCCCAAGTCTGAGCACTGAGCACTAGCTACTACCTCCCCCGGCGACGGCGCAGCAGCAGCCCGGCGAGGCCCAGGCCAAGCAGCAGGGCGCGGCTCGGCTCCGGCGCGGCAAAGATGGCTTGCACGTCTGACTGCGTCAGGCTTTCATCGAACATCGCTAGGTAGTCCAGGCTGCCATCGAAGGACTTGCGCTGATTGCTCGCCCCCAGGCCGGTGGATTCAGAGCCCACCGTCAGCGTGCTGCTCGGCGCGGTCGTCGTCGCATCGCTGATGTACATGCCCGTCACCGTCTGCGTCTGCAGGCCGCCGGGGCCATGGAGGTAAAAGGTCACCGAATTGTCCGCCGGCGTGGCCGCATTGCCATCCCCCATGTCCACCACCATGCCGATGTCATACCACACGCCCTTCGTAATCGCCAGGGTGGAGGTGGAGGTGCGGGTGCCCGTGAAGCTGCCGCCGGAGCTGGTGTAGTACGCCAGCCGCGCCGTCTGCCCATCCGCATTGCCCAGGAGGCCAAAGAGGAAGCCGATGCCATTGCCGCCCAGCCCGTTGTTCATCAGCCAGTAATTGCCCGGCACATCGTTCGGCGTCACGCCATCCGCGCCCAGCACTGGCCCGTCCCACATCGCCCGGGTCAGCACCGAAAAGTTGCCGGAGACCGTCCCGTTCGCCACCTGAAAGGTCGCCGCCGCCGTCGTATCATCCGCCGTTCCCGCCCCGACCACCGTCACGAACGGGTCAAAGCTCAGCGCCCGCCCCAGCGTATCCTGGGGCGCACCGCCCGCCGGACTGGTGGCTGGCACCGAGGTGTTCCAGGACAGCCGCGTCGCATTCACCGCCGTGTGATTGCCCGTGAAGTCCACGATCTGCGCATTGCTGGCCGCACCGCTCGCCGCGCCGTCAAATTTCCAAAACGAATCCGCCTGCTGCAGCGTCACCGAGCCAAAGCCAGCGGTGCAGGAAGCACCCAAGAGAATGAGAAAACGCGCAAACATGGAAGGGGGGGAAATCCAAAGGGG
>DMMK01000589.1 GCA_003453085.1 Verrucomicrobiales bacterium | reverse complement strand
GACCAGCAGCAGGATGATCAGGATGGTCATGGAGACGAGAACCTCCACCAGGGTGAATGCAGCCCTCCCTTTCCGGAGGGAGGCTAAAGATTGCGAATGTCGAAAGCTCATGGCCAATGGGGGGTAAAGAACAGGTTAGGGAGCAAAACGTTTAGATTCGAGAACGCGGAAGCGGTAGTAGTTCTCAAGCGGCGGCAAGGTGAACGGATTGGCTGCCGAAGCGTAATCCACATCAGATCCCGCTTCCTGCATGTCCGTCTGATCAATGTAACGCTCGATCAGGAAAGATCCGCGGAACTCGCCGACAGGGAGGTCCAGGGCAGGATCAAACTGATTGGCAGCCACAGAACGGCGGGCTTTGCGGATGGCCTGGGCCCGCACATGCACCCGGAAGGTGTTCGAGCGGGTGGTAAACTTGGAATACAAGTTAGCATAGGGTTTCTCCCGGGTGTTGTCACCTGTAGAGCAATGGGCACTCCAGAACCGCGCCATAGCGTCCCTGCGATTCGTCGGAGTATCTACCTCAGAAGCCGTGACATTGCCCTCAGTCGACACGCCTGGAACCTCGCTAGGAATCAGATGAATCTCGCAAAGCTGGGAAGCCGTGCGGAAAAGCCCCCCTCGGAAACCATCAGGCAAATTGGGCGAGAAGTTAAATCGCTCCTCAAACTGGCGCAGTGTACCCTGCACCAAGTTGTCCCTGGTGTTGGAGGGATCCCACCAAAGCCTGGCACCCGACCGGAACTGGTCCACCACGATGGACCGATGCCAGTATTTGTTGTCAGCCTCACTGCGGAAGATCGGAGCCGTAGAACCGTTCGTTCCCCAGCCATTGCGGACCGTTTTCGACAGTTCATAGTCCAAATTAGGCATCGCTGCCATGATTTCACCCTTCATCGCTGCATGGACGGCCGTAGCCCGGCGAATGTGAGTAAAGGGCATCATCTGGTAGTTCAGGTTGATCTTGCCCGCCGTGGATAAGGACTCACTGATCGCGTAAGGCTCGACCACAGGCATCCAGAAAAGATCCAGAAGGTAATGATCCGGTGGAGAAGAGGCACCAGGATGTGTTGCGGCTGCAGGGGAGATGGCTCCCGTCACTGGGTTCTGGTATGACACGTAAGGGCGGAACAGAAGGTTCGTCCAGGCCCCGTTACCATTGGAATCCCAGATACGTGATGGCAGAGATCCCATGACCACAGGCGAGGGCACCATGCGGTTCGGCGAGAAATAGTTGCCCTGGCCGCTGGCAAAACGGGCCGTCTGGCTGTTTGACCGGAAATAGGTGGACCGCCATTTCTTGGCTTCTGGCCAGCCTGAAATTGTGAAATCACCCACCGAGTAGTTGCCTTCATCCACCTTGTTGATGAAGGGGCCAATGCGCCCACCTGGATCAGAATCATCGAAGTCGTAATAACGCTGGATCGAATCGGCTGCCACACGTGTCTGAGGCAGATCCGGCGTGCGGGCTGCACCCACTCCATTGGTGCCATCGAGAACGACTTTGCCTGGCAATCCGCGAACATTGACGTTCACGCTGTTGTCCGTCACACTGGCTGCACCCCGGTCAAAGCCTGGCTCTGTACCGGCCGTGTAGGAGGAAAAATTATGGGCCGTGTACACATCCTCATTGTCCCAGTAGCGGTGGGGCGTCCAGTCGGTGGCAGGAACTATTTTCTTGGCCGCAATGATGCGCGGATCACCTTGAGCAGGCAGCAAGGTGCGCACCACATCAGAACCAAAATGCCATGGGCGGTCCCAGTTCACCATTTCGCTCGCAGTCGGGTTACGGAGGAACACGTCTTGTACGCCGTTTTGAGGATCATTCAGAGGGCCGTAACCAATGGCAGCCAAACGGTTGGTGCGGATGAGTTCATTTTGCTGAAGTTCCACGCCGATGTAATTGGCGGCATCTTTGGTGTAGATGAGGGCGACTGCTCCTGGCACACTTTGATTGTTGTTGCCAGCGACACGCGGATCATAAGCACGGGTATTGGTGTTGATGCTAACCCCGTCCCAACGATAAAAGCGGCCTCTAACGCCACGGGTCGTGGCCAGCTCAACGTTGGTGAGACTACCACCGGCATCGGCACGAGCCAAGGCACCATCCCGGCTGAAGCTCCACCAGCGCGGTGCCTGGATGGCGGGGTGGTTGTAGGTGCTGCCGTCGGTATTGGTATAGTTGATGGTATAGGAGCCTGCCGTGACAAGGTCGGGCGTGGGGGAAGAACCTTCACTCAGCCTGAAATTGATGACCTGCACAGGCTCATCGTTAGTATTGGCCTGAACGTGATGGTCGTAAATCTTCACGGTCATTTCTGTCGATGAGAACTCGAGTTTCTGGTTGTGATTGACTGTGAAGAAGCCGGAAACCAATTCCATGTTGACCAACCCGGAATGAACCTGGCTCGTTGCGTTTTCATCATAACCTGAATCTGCAGGCATGGGTGCACGACCACTCACACGACGTCCCAGGGCCACGTTGCGGAAACTGGCGAAACCGCCGATTTCCGGGTGGCCATCTGTCTCATACAGAGGGCGCTCACTGCGAAGAGCCACGGCATCATTGGTGGGGAAAATCGCACGACCATTGACTTCAATGCTGTTCAGGTTTGAAACCACAATGGTGTAATCTGGATTGATCTCCGTGTAGGCAGCCGAAGGGCAGAAGAACTCAAGCTGAAGCATGGCCTGCACGCGTTTTTGATTGATGGCCAGCGGCGTACCAAAATCCAAGGTCCAGTTCCAGTTGCGCCAGTCATACCCCGGATGCAGGCGGTAATAACGGCCATAGTTAGGGCTGGTTTCCGGTGCCGCGATGCCTGTCGTTCCATAAAAACCGGCCTGCTCAGCGTTACGCAGAGGGGGGTAATTTGAATAATAACGCTCCTTGATCATGTTGGCAGCTGGCGTGACGCCGTCTGGCTGGGTATTGCCATTTCTCCAGTGGACAGCATCCACATTGGTCAGGCGAGCCGTGCCGCCATCGAAACCATTCGGAAAGCCGTGCAAGATGTGGAACCCTTCCAGATCTTCTTCACGAACACGGAGGGCCGTGCGGCCACCACTGACCACAGGAATAGCGGCCTGGGCTGCGGCATCCAGATTTGCAGGAGCAATGGCCGGAATTCTGAAATCACCTTGCTGGGCCGATGGACCGGTCTCAAGGGTAGGAATTCTCCAGCTATACATGTCAGGCTGGCCATCTGCGGTGCAAATGAACTGAAGCCCGATTTCACTCAGGGAGATGAAGCGGCCAAAACCACGGAGAGCTTCACCAGTAGGACTTTTCCAGGCACCGTGCTCCGAAGGTGTCACCTGACCGTGTCCAGGCAGATAGCGATCCGAGAAAGGATCCGCGAGAGTAGTGGCATTGGAAGCATTCCTGACCACTCCAGGAGTAAATGTCTTGAAACTGTTTCTTTGTTCATCACGAATGCTATAAAGTCTCGTCCAGTTAAATTCACTGGAACCAACTTGAAGCCAGTTACTACGGCTCTGGGGCACCATAAAGCTGTCATAAAGATTGGTGCTGCGGATGTAGTCAAACATGCTCACCAGAAGTTGGCGGGCATTGTCCACTCCGAGTTTTTCACTGCTTTTAAAAGACTTGGGTGTGGCAGTGCCTTCGTTTGAAGCCGTCGGGAAGGGCTGGTCCAGAATCTTGTCAAGCATGCTCAGCAACTTGATGTTCCGAGGCAGATTGATGTCAGACTTGGCACCATTGACCGAGCCGGCAATCGTCGCAGAATTTTCCCGCTGGAAGATGTAGCTGTTGCCAGTGTCAGGGTTCGGGTTGGTCCCCAGGCGGGAACAAAATTCCATCAGTTTGTCAAAGCCGGTGCGTTTGTCGATCGTGTGAGACACAGGCCACATGGCGATGCGAGGAAGGCCGAAAAGGTTGATTTCACTGCCGCGGCTTTGAGCTGTAAGGAAGGCGCTCGAACGCTCCAGACTGGTCTTGTTAAACAAAGTCACGCGGTCATTGACCTGGGCGGCATTGAGGATGCGACGTCCGGCATTGGCCCCCTGGGCAAAGAGAAGCTCGTCTACGCTGGAGTAAAGTCGCTCTCCCATGGCCACGGTGATCGCAGAGGCATTGTTGGCATCGCCGGTGACCGTGCGATAGTCATCCTGCTCGAAAGTAGTGGTCCCAGCCCGGCTGCCACCTGTGTGAATGCGCGGCATGATCTCGTAAAGCCGATCTTTTACAGCGAGGATGTTTGATTGCTCCGTGCCGGAAACAGGGCCACGAAGGCCATATGTATCCAGGCTGCGGTTTTCATCCTGAAGGGGATTCGGGTAAAAAACGCTGCTGAGGGCAACCGTCGCCGGGTGACCGGGGAAACGCTGATATTCGCTGCGGGCAGGCGGAAAGTCGGCCCAGCGGTGGTCGCGCTCGTGATAATAGATGGGCAGACCCGCGTAGGTGGGCTCAGCAGCGGTGTTGATGTTGATCTTGCTAGTTTCGTCATCCGTCCAGAATGCTACACGGCCGACGATAGGATTGGCTTCGGAGGGGACGCCATATTGCTCATTAGTATCCACCGAAGGACCCTGCCCCAGGCCACCTTCCGCGCTGTTGAGCACACGGAACTCCAATGAGTCTTCCAGCAGGTAACCGACAGCCCCGTCTTTCAGCACATACAGCCACTGGACGGGCATCGCCAAACGCAGCTGGTCGATCCCGGCACCAGCACCAGCTGGCTTGACGATGGGCTGGGAAGCATCACCCACGGCACCGTCGCCAATGTTGTTGGTAGAGTTGAGCCGGGTATTAGTGTCATAAGAGAAGCCTTCCACTGGCACCTCAGCGTTGGTTGGGTCAATGTCCTGGCCGGCACGCGGATCAATGATCGGGAAAAAAATCTGGGCATTGTCCTGGTTGGTCTGGGCTCCCGTGACGACGCCTTTGATGACGGGATCGTTCATGTCCACATATCGGGCAGAGTTTCTGACATCGTTCCAATCACTTGGCGGCTCTGACTGGCTCACAAACTCTCGTTCCCGGACATTCAGCCCGCCACCTACGCCACTAAAGATCATGTCTTTGTCAGAGAAGAGCTTGTACCCGGCCAGGAAAGCACCGCTGGCAGCGTATTTGCGGATGGCGCCTGGCTGGGTGGCATGAATCACTGGCACACCCTCGTTTTCCCGGGCTGAACCGGAACGGATCTGCGCGATGACCATGTTCACAGCCGTATCCGCAAAGCGGCGCGAAGCCTGGGAGGCGGAATAGATGTTGGTGGCCTTGTTCTCAGTGTCGGCAACACTCAAGAAGGCCAGGATAACGATGGTAGCCAGGGCGAGCATCGAAAGAACGATGATCAAGGCTAACCCTTGGTGACGCCGGGCGTCTGCAAGGAAGAGGCGGATGTGTTTCATGGCAGTAAAAGGGGGGAAATTTATTTCTTTTTTTCGATTAAATCGGAAACACGAAATCTTTTCAAGTCATTGCTCAGTATATACTTCGTTATTACAGCCTATTTTCGGCCAAAAAAAGCCCCTGGAGGATTATTCCTCCAGGGGAAGGGGGTTAAGGAGCGGGTGAAAACAGCACCTGATTGGAAATCAGCGGCACTTTTTCATTCGAGCGTTTCACCATCAGATAGTAACCGACGCCACGCAGGCCGTCGCCCTCCTTGACGATGAGGCCCTGGTAGGCTGCCGTGCGTTTGACCAGCTTGCCCAGGATGAGCTGCTGGACCATCACCGTGCCTTTGATGGCACCCGTCTTGGCTGTGACTGTCAACGTGGTCCCGTAGGGGTTCACATTTGGAGATTGAGGTGCTGTGAGCTGTTTCGGCACAACCACCGTGTTTTTGGCAGTCACATCCACCTTGTCCGTGCTGCCGGGGTACGGCAGGTTGGGGGTCATCAGCGGCCCGATGCCTTCGATTCCGTCCTGAGAGAACTCCAACATGGCATTGTCCTTGTTATCGACCTCCTCTTCAGTCCGGGCAATGCCCAGAATCAGCGGGAACGGACCGACATCATCGCTGTGAACCGGTTTGCGGGTCGGATCTTCATAGGCACCGCCAGTCACCGTCAGGGTGATGGGGCCGAAGCCTGCCAGATAGCTGGTGGCCTTTGGATTCGGCGGGCAGCTCCAGGTCGGAGCCGTCCCTGGGCTGGCGGAGATGATGTTATCTGCGTATTTGGCGTCATCCACCTTATTAAGGGTGATCTGGCCCACCAGCGATCCACGAAGAGGAGCTTTGTAAAGAGCCTGATACATCACGATCTCTCCATTTGGCCCCACAAACTGGGCTCCGGTGATGGCCTGGCCATCCGCTGTTTTACCGACCATGCTAAGACCACCCAGCGCATTCACCGTGAAGGAAGCGTAGCTGTCGCCCTGAGGAATCGTGTCAGCCGACGCATCCGGAGGCATGAGGGCAAAGGTGTAGTAACCAGAAACAGGAGGTTTTTCGATCGGTGAATCAGACACGGCCAGCTCGTTGAGATACGGATTGGCCGGCAGGTTCTTGGACCACTTGTTGCGCCAGCCAGTGAAGGCGACCTCCAGGTCCACAAATTCGATCTGACCATCCACTTCCTGCTGGACCGTCGTGCTCAGGGAAGCCGAAGCCAAACGATTCTGGTCAGGATTCAAAGTGAACGTCAGCGTCAGCGGTGGCGGCACAGGCTTGCCCGTGCGTGCAATCGTGATCGTGGCATTCGGTGGCAGCGGCACACCCGTGTCAGGATCGAGATCAATGTCGAGGATGCCTTTGAAGGCGTGAATATTGCCCCCGAGTGTGACTTTGCCCGAGAAGGTTCCCAGGGCTGTGACCGTCATGTCGAAGCGGCCGCCGAGTTCGCCATTGAGTTCATCCCGTGGAATCCAGCCCGCGAAGACACCCACAGCCCCTTCAGGAATGGCCTGCACGGTCAGAACTGGATTGATCGGATCGGTTTTGGAGGTGCCCAAAGCATTGATGGCCGAAACTTTGACCGTGATAGCGCCAGCCTTGGTGGGGCGACCGGTAATTTTGCCAGTCTTAGGATCCAGCTTCAGCCCAGCAGGCAGAGGAGCTGCCGTGTAGCTGACGGGTGTTTTGGAACCGTCCACACCGAAGTCCACAGGGATCTGGTATTCGAAATCCGACCCGACCATGGCGAACGGAAATTCGATTTCTTCCAGGTCTGCGCCTTCCGTGTAAACTTTCAGGTGATGAGTACCTGCCATGATAATAGGAAGATTTCCGACACCAGTGATCTCGCAGGCATAGGTGCCACGGTCTGCCACTTCAACGTTGTTGATGGTCAGGGTCTTGGTCGTGACGCCAGTGAAGTCCAGCAGATCCTCTGTAGGGATGTCTACAAACACACTGTTCACCAATCTCTTCCATTTGTAACCAATGGTCACACCCTTCGGTCCCATGGCAAGGACCGTCATGGAGACCTTTGTTTTGGGTTTGTTGGAGGCCGGCAGATTGACGTTAGGGTTGGAGGCCACCACCACCTGCCCTGTTCCAGGAACCGAGAGGGTAGGTTTGGTGACGTTCACGTTTTTGGCCTCGACGGTGAATTCCCCGGCAAGCGCTGGGGTGATGTTCTGGATCCGCAGAGTGGAAACCAGCACGGTGCCATCCAGCTCTTCCGTGACGGAGATCTTCGAGGTGACGCCGCCAACGACAGTGTCGCCTAGCTTGATGGCGCCTTTGTTGCGCTTCCACACCACGGTGCGGCCCGTCTGGGCACCGCCCACGCGGGTGATGAGTTCCAGGTTTTCACCCTGCACCAGCGTGTAGGATTCAGGCTGAAGCTGAATGTTTGGCACACCTTCCACCACCGAGATGGAGGCCACGCCGCTAGGAACAGTGCCGACCGAGTTGGTGACTTCGACCCGCACTTCGTCGCCATTGTCATCATTGGTGATGCCAGTGATCCTCAAGGTGTTGGCCGTCTCGCCAGGGATGTTTGCAAAGACACCGCCTGCCTCGCGACGCTGCCATTGGTAGGTCAGGGTCGGCGTGCCTGTGGCGATCACACGGAAGAAGGCGATATCGCCCGTGCTCACCTGCACCGAAGTAGGCGGGGAGGTGATGACCACCGGATTGTTAACGGTGAGTGACACCAGGTTGCTCACAGGGCCGTTGCCAGCCAGATTGCTCGGGACGACGTTGTAATTGCTGTCCTCATCACTTTCCAGCAATCCGGTGATGGTCAGGGTGGAGGAGCCTGTCTGTGCATCCGAGGTCACGGTGAAACGACCGCCAGAGTTGATGTTCGTCGTACCGCGTCTCCATTGGAAAGCATAGGGAGGCGGCCCGCCGTTGATCAAATCAAGCTGCACGGAGAAGCTGACAGAGCCATTCGGATTGGCCGATTGTGGCAGAGGCTGCACCGCAATTTTCGGAGGATCGTTTACGGTCAACTTCACAGGAATGCTTGCGTCCATGAAAGAGCCTTCACCGTTCGTGACTACCACGCGGTAGAAAGCTTCATCGACTTCAAAGATACCCGTTTTTGAGAATGTATTGGTCAACTGACTGGTGCGCACAGGGCTACCAATATTTTCGAACAGATCTTCCTGAAATACGGGACCTTCCTCATATGTTCTCTGCCACTGATAGACAAACTCAGGGCTGCCAGCGACCGTGACACTGAAGTTCACGATGGTGCCGAGACCCGGGTTGACGGCGATAGCCGCAGGCGGGGCGATGATTTCCACATCGTCAGTCAGGCCGGTGATGCGAATCACGCCTTGGCTGAGCAGGGTGGAAGTATCCCACAGATACTGTCCAGGAAGCTTCACGTAATCCGAGAGGTTCCCAGGACCGAAGGTGAGAGATCCTGTCAGATCGAGAATATCAAACGAGGTGTTGATTGCAGGGTCGTAGCCAGCGGCCAACTGCACCAGCAAACGTCCGGTTTCTGTGATGTTTACGGAAGTGCCCGCCAGCTTGGTGAGGTAGTTAGCGCCGAGGGTGAATTCGACCACGGAGTTGGCCCCCACAGTCAAAGGACCGCCGAGGGTTAGTTTTTCCTCAGGAGAGGTGACGGTCGGATCACCGATGCGCAGTGTAGCGCGAGTTTCGATTCCGGTGCCCGTGCCCACCAGTTCCACAGGGCCCCCGATGCGGCCGATGCCACCCAGGACTGCCCCTGCATTGACCCGGACGGTGCCGGTGCCCGTGGCAGAGCCCGTGGTCACATTGGTGTTCATCACCAGCAGGGTGCCCTCATTGACGCTCACGCCGCCATGGAAGGTGCTGTTGTTGCCGCGCAGGGTGACGACGCCCGTCCCTGTCTTCACCAGCGATAGAGAATCGGCAGGAAGGGGACCATTGATGTCCGACCCAGCTGTGCCGCGGGCTTCTGTGATGTTGCCATTGATGCTGACTCCATAGCCAGAGAGGATGTTGGAGTCGAGATTCAGCTTCTGAATTTCGGCGACCCTCGTCTGGTTATCCCGGAGGGTGATGTCACCTGTAAAGGTGGCATTGCCTGTGGTCATGGAAGTGGCAGAGCCAAGGCTCATGCTTCCAGCACCCTGGCGGGCATTGACATCAATCGCCTGAGAAATGGTCAGGCCGCTGACGGCGGTGCGCAGGGAGAGATCTCCATCCGCAACATCGCGAGTCCAGAGGACAGCTGAATTGTTCAAATCACTGACCTGGCTGGCCAGGAAATAAGCCTCACCTGCATCCGTGCCGTTGGCCACCCGGACCTGGGTGCCATAGGTCAGTTCGGCCAGTTGATCCATCTCCGGTGCGCGAACCAGGTTCATGGTGCCATCCACCTGGAGGCCGGAACTGTAAATGACCTGATAGACACCGTTCCAGCCGGGATTCTCCAGTTCATCCTTGACCAAAATCAAGGTGCCGACATCGGCTTCCGTGAAAGTGCGACCATCAATGGTGGTGTCGATTTCCACAAAAGCGCCAGGGCCACCAGCGTTGCTGAAGAGACCGTTATGCGTAGCGTCGAAACGGCCTTTTGCACGGGTCAGGCTAAAGCCAGTGGTGGCGCGATCCACCGTGAGGATCTGGGCCCAAAGCACGGGCGAAGCGTTCACCGTCTTCACCAACGTTGCGAGGAAGTAAATCTCGTTGGCTTCACTGCCTGCCTGGACGCCCACCTTGGTGCCATAGACAAATTCATTCAAGTCATCCAGGGCGGGTGCACGGACAAGATTCATGGTGCCAGCAGGCTGGCCATTCGGGATGTTTACGAGGTAAACGCCGTTGCGTTCCGGATTGGCCAGCTCGTCCTTCACCAGAACCAGACTGTTGTTCTCGTTGGTGGTGAAGGTGAAGCCGTCCACCACATTGGCCACATTCACAAAGGTGCCCGCGCCCAGCCCGGCATCGAAAGAGCCGCCACCAGCCAGCACGCTGGTGCCGGAGGTCGCACGCAGAACGGTGATCTGCGGATTGGTGAGGAACGGGTTGCCGTTTCTGTCACCCAGGTCCACCCGGCCATGCCAAGGAGGATTGTTGATGCCGCTGGTATTGATACCCAGCGCGGTACTGCTGCCCAGTAGGAGGTTGCCCGTGCGAATGACCACGCGTGCACTGCCATTGTCCTGCTCGCCCAGGCCGCCGCCAAAGTTGTTGTTCGAGCTGTTGATGACTAGCGTGCCGTCGGTATTGAGGCGGAAGCCGCCAGAACCTGTAAGGGCACCGGTGACCGTGACCGTGCTGCCACTTTCAGGAGAGACAATGGCCATGCCTTCCAGGTTCATCCCCCCAGACAGGGTGGTATCGTCAGTGAAGGTCAGCTTGGAATAGCCGGAAGCATCCGTCAGATGGACAAATTTCAAACGACGCTCGTCGAGTTCCTCATTGAAGTCCTGATAGCTGATGCCGGGAACTCCATCTGTCATGATCATGCTGGTGTAGCGACCGACATCGTTCTCCGAATTCACGACAATGATCGGCTGGCCCCAACTGCCTGTGGGCGTGCCCGAAGCCGTGTTGGACCGTACATATTTGAGGTCTTTGTGCGTGGCATCATAGTAGGCCACCGCTGGCGAGCCTGCAGCCGTGGTAGGCTGACCGTTGACGACAGTGAGGCTAGGATAATGACCAACGATGTCCTGGCCAGGCGATGCTGCATTGCCGCTGTCGAGCAATATAGGATTTCCAAAGGCTGGCTCGAAAGAAACGCCGGCGATAGGCTGCGTCACGCCAGCGCCAAAGTTGCTGGTAAGCCCACCGACATGGGTGGCGTGGATATAATAGAGACCACGGGGAGAAGTTGGAGGATTATTCGTGCTCTTGTAGTAGGCAATGCCGGGGAACCCATTGACGATTTCCAGCGAGAGATGGCCACCGCCAGTGCCGATGTTCTGCAGGATTTCTGGCGTACTCCAGGCATCACCGGCAGAGTCATAGGAGAGGATGTATTTCAAGTTGCCATTCTGCTGATCGTAGTAAGCGATAGCAGGGTTGCCCAGGTTCGAAAGCGTGGTGATGGTGGCCGTGCCATTGGTCGTATTTTCCACAATGATGTCACCACCGATATTGGCGGTCTTCATAGATATGCCTTCGCCGATGTTGAAACCACCCGCGCCATCCAGCCTCCGGGAGGGAACCCAAACGGTGCCGTTGACATCCGTGGCACGAGTGTAACGAAGATCGCTCTGGGCGACATCATAGTAAGCAATGGCAGGAACCCCGATAATCGGAGAACCAATGTTGGCTGAAGCCAAGGAAGTGAACTGGCCACGGTCATTCACCTTGCGGAGGAAGCTCACATCCTGGGTGCCGTCTGTGTTAAGACGGCCCAGCATGTGCTGCGTGCCTCCGCCGATGTTGCTAAACACACCACCAACAACCAACTTGCCATCCGGCTGCTGGGCAATGGCCCGGACTTCATAGTCGGGATTTGGAACGAAAGATGTGTCCACCGAACCATCCGTATTCAGGTTGGCGAGGAAACTCACAGGCGTCTGACCAACGCCTGAGAAGATACCCAGCACAGCGATCTTGCCGCTGGCCAGGAGACGCATGCTCCGGACTTCGGCATTCACTTCCAACCCATAAGTGAAGTCCACTTTGCCATCAGGCAGCAGTCTGGCCAGACGGTTACGGGTGTAAGTGGTGCCAGAGCCTGTGCCGACCAGGGTGCTGAAAAGGCCGCCCACATAGATATTGCCATCGCCGGCCACTACGATGCCGCGCACGATGTTGTTGGCATTCGGGTTAAAGGCCTGGAGGACGCCCGCCGAATTGACTCGGGCAAGACGGTTGCGGGACTGGCCCCCGACGTTCAGGAAGCTGCCGCCCAAAAGCACGCTGCCATCGGCTTCGAGAGCCAGGGCGAAAATTTCATTGTCCACATTCGGGTTGAAGGCATCTGCCACACCCGCAGTCGTGAGGCGAGCGAGACGATTGCGCCCCCCACCACCAATGTTGGTGAACAGGCCACCCACCAGCAGACTGCCATCCGGCTGCAGAAGCAGCGTGCGGACGGTGTTGTCCGCATTTGGATTGTAACCAGCATCCAGCGCCCCAGCACTGGAGAGACGGGCGATGTTGTTACGAATGGTTTCGGTTTGCCCCACACCACTGCCTTTTACTTTGTCGAAATCACCTGCAATGATGATGCTGTTATCCGACTGGATGACAATCGCGCGAACTTCACCATTCACCGTGACATTGAATTCGGTTTCCAGCACGCCAGTGCTGCTGAAACGTGCCAGGCGGGTCTGGGCCACACCATCAAATTCCGTGAAAGTTCCACCCACGACAATCTTGCCATCCGACTGGATGCCGATGGCGCTGACAGGGCTAGAATCCGCAATGATGCTGGCGGCCCAGAAAACGCCGCTGTTATCAGTAGAGCGGATGTAGCAGAGGGTGCCATTGGTGGCGTCATAATAACTGACAGCAGGTGTGCCGTTAATCACCGAGAGGGATGGGTATTTGCCCACATCGCCACGGGAGGCAAGAGTCACAGGGGGAAGCCAGGTGGTCCCCCGAGCATCGGCTGCGCGGACATATTTCAGATCCTGTGAGGTCGCGTCATAATAGGCGATGGCGGGAGTACCATTCACCAACGCCATGGAGGTGTGAGTCCCCAGTTCGCTGGCGGAAGAGTCCACCGTTCCCTGTGCGAGCCAGTTCGGCCCGCGGGAATTGACATTGCCCACATTGATGTTTTTGCTCACATTACCGCCTTCGACAGCCAGCTCGATGGCTGCAT
This sequence comes from Verrucomicrobiales bacterium, assembly GCA_003453085.1. Lineage (GTDB taxonomy): Bacteria > Verrucomicrobiota > Verrucomicrobiia > Verrucomicrobiales > Verrucomicrobiaceae > Prosthecobacter. The sequence goes on along the minus strand of DMMK01000589.1, from coordinate 2,158 downwards.
TTTTCGAAGTGTTTGTGTTGCTGGTGCCAAGGGACACCGCACCAGCACCGAGTCCCAAGACATTCGGCACATTGGCCACCACCAGACGACCGTCGGCGATCTCAATGCCGCCCGTGTGGGTACTCTGACCGCTGAGGCGTAGGGTGCCCTGGCCAAATTTGATGAGCTTGCCCACCCCGGAAAGTGCGCCGGACAGCTCGCCTTCAATGTCAGCAGGACCATTGTTGACCCGCACGACTTGGCTGAAGCTTCCGAGGTCAATTGGATTGACGATGGTCACCTTGTGGGTGGCATCCACCGCACCCAGGATCAAAGAAGAGCCGTCAGTGACGAATCCGTCATTGCCGAAGCGCAGACGGGCACCGGCACCGCCGAAATTCACCGTACGATCAGCCCCGTAAGCAGCGAAACCACCGCTTCCTTTGAACTCGATCTGATTGGCTGCCGTACCGAGGCTGCGGGTGAAATCTCCCGACCCCAGACCGATCACACCGTCTTTGACGATGACGTGGCTGGATGTGGCAAGGGGAGCCGAAGTGGAAATGCCTCCAGGAACGGCCGTGGCAGAATCCAGGCGCAGGACGCCGCCGTGAACAAAGGTGTTGCCCGTGTAAACATTGTTACCAGACAGGACCGTGGTGCCTGTTCCACTCTGGACAAAGTTTGTCGTAGAACGGAAGATGTAGGTCGCGTCAACATGAGTGGTGAGCGCAGGCTTGCTGAGCACAATCTGATTCAGCAATGTGACCGTAGCGATCACAAAGGTATCTGCCTGAAGGCCAGGACCAGTCACTTCCATCCCTGGATGGATGCGGTTGAAGATTTGAAAAGCCAATCCGTTGGAGTTCATGGTCGTCTGACCTGCTTCAATGCTGCCCGCGCCGAGGGCGGGCAAACCTACGCGTGGCAATTCCAAGCGCAGAACGTTGTCCACAATGTTGGCTCCGATGGTGAAGGCCGAAGACGGATTGTAATTATGGATGATAAAATCACTGCTATCACCTGCAGCGGCCACTCCCGTAATATTGCCAGGGCCAAGGATGTTTTTGCTGCCACCGCGGACGTTGGAGGCCACCAGGATGGCTCCCGAGGTAAGTCTCATCGTGCTGCCCGCATCAATGGTGATGGTGCTCTCCGCATCACTGTAATAACGCAGCGTGTTGAGTTCGCGGTCACGGCCAAACTGGGCATTGACAGAATCATCCTCAGGCTTGCTCGGATCCACAAGACCCACGCGGCCGAAAAAGGTGCGCTTCTGTTCAAAGAGATAGGCCGTATCGGAAAAGTCTCCCGTGCCTTCATTCGTCAGGGTGATGGTGAAAGTATTGCGATCGAGCGATTCAATCTGCGTATCGGCAGGAATGCCGAGACCAAAAACGCTCATGCCCACCAACAACCTGTCAAAATTGACCGTCTGCACTGGAGAGACCTGCAGGACTTTGCTACCGGTGGTCACCGTGATGCCAGAGGTGAAGTTAACCTGGAAATTGCCGCCTTCCGATGCATCAATGGTGGTCCCTGGCTCCACTGTGCCCCAATTGTTGGCATTCATGAAGAAGCTGCCGAGATCGTGCAAGAACTGTGAGTCTGCAGAGACAATGCCAGCGCTGGTCAAGGAAATGGAAGCGAAGTTATTCACTCCAGGAGTGCCCGTATCGGCCGTATTCTGATAGACTGCCCATGGCAGAATCTGCGCCCGGTCAAAAAGATTGGTGTTCAACACGATGCTGGCGACACCGGAATTGGTTTCCGGGTTTTCTACAAAATGCACCGTACCTCCCGAAGCACGGACGACTCTGGTCGTTTCCTCCCCACCCATGAGTGTCAGCGTGGTGGTGCGGGCCTGGGCGCCGAGTCTCAGGTTGTTAGGATCAAACCCGGAAACGCTCGTGGAAATGACTTTGGAAGCCCCTTCATCTACAAAGAGGGAACCCCCGAAGGTCTGACCTGAGTTTTGCTCGGCTGCACCGCGCACTTCGAAGACACCGCCCGCAAGACGCAGGCTGGTCAAACCATTTTGGCCCAAGTTGGAAATGTTGGGTGAACCAGGGGCCGGATTGAGATCCACCAACTGGACCCGAAGTTTGCCTTCTTCCACCTTGATTTCGTTGAGGCTGCCACCCCCGCGCATTTCCAGTGTCCCCGACCCGGTTTTTTC
>DMMK01000460.1 GCA_003453085.1 Verrucomicrobiales bacterium | reverse complement strand
TGCCCCTGATGGGCAGCCTCATCAGCTCCTCACCGCCCTCTGGCAGTGGCGGGCGGATGTGGGTGAACTCTCCCTAGCCGTGCCAAAGGGCAACCTCCACGACGTCTTGCTGTGGACCCGGGATGAGCACCTGCCCGGTAAACAGGCCCAGTGGATGATGCTCATCGAAGGTGAAAACACCCCCCCGATCTTCATCCCGAGATCCTCCCCCTGGAAATGGCTGGGGGGCAGTGCATTCGTCATGGCAGGACTGGGCCTCTGGTTCTGGCGCAAGTCTCACACATCCAGACTTTCCTTTTCCAAATCGCTCAGGTAATTCACCCACATGGCTGTTTCCATCACTGTTGATTATGAAGGCGGACTTCGTTGCCGCGCCACCCACGGTCCATCCCAGAACCAGTTTGTCACGGATGCCCCCGTGGACAATCACGGCAAAGGCGAATCCTTTTCCCCCACGGACCTCGTCGCCACCGCGCTGGCCACCTGCATGGCCACTGTCATGAACATCAAGGCCCAGCAAAAGGGTTACGACCTTGTGGGCATGAAAGTCAGTGTGGAGAAACACATGAGTGAGGACTCCCCTCGCCGCATCGTGCGCCTTCCCATCGTCATCGAAATCCCTTTTCCGGAAACCCATCCGGATCGCAAGATCCTTGAGGCCACGGCCCTGGCCTGTCCCGTGCATCACAGCGTGCATCCGGACATTGATAAGCCCGTGTCGTTCGTCTGGAACGGCTAACGTGCGAAAAGTATCAGAGCCCGTGCCTTTCATCGAGAAAGACCATGGGCCGGGGGCGCGATTCATCTGTTGATCATGAATCGCCGTACCCTTCTCCAGCAAACGTCCGCCCTTGGGATAACCGCCGCCTTCTCCTCCCTCACCCGGCTGCGCGCTGCGGACCAGGCGGGCAAAAAGCTCAAGGTCGCCGTTGTGGCCCTGGGCCGTGGTATGGCCCATGTGCAAGCCCTGCTGAAGCTCCCAGATGTGGAGATCGCTTACCTGGCAGAGACCGATTCCAACCGCCTGGAAAAGGGCCTCAAAGTGGTAGCAGACCAGCAGGCCGTCTCCTGCCAAGGCGTGAAGGACTTTCGCAAAATCCTCGAAGACAAATCCGTGGATGCCGTCTTCATCGCCACGCCGAATTTCTGGCACACTCCCATGGCCATTTTGGCCATGCAGGCAGGCAAACACGTCTATGTGGAAAAACCCGGCAGCCAGAATCCTGGCGAAGCCGAGGCCCTGGTGGCCGCGATGAAAAAATACGATCGTGTGGTGCAGATGGGAAATCAGCGCCGTACCTGGATGAAAGAGGCCATCGAAGCCCTTCACGGCGGCGTCATTGGCCCCGTCCGTTACGGGCGCGGATTTTACTACAACTCACGCAAGGAAGTCGGCGCACCTGTGCAGCCCGCACCTGCTGACATGGACTGGAACCTCTGGCAGGGTCCCGTGCCGGACGATGCCAAGCATGACATCAAAAAATACGCCCACTACGACTGGCACTGGCTCTGGCATTGGGGCAATGGCGAGCTGGGCAACAATGGCATCCACACCCTCGATATCCTACGCTGGGGCATCAAGGGCGACTACCCGCTGAAGGTCACCTACAATGGCGGTCGGTACTTTTATGATGACGTCCAGGAGACCCCGGACACTGGCACCGCCGTCTATGACTTTGGCCATGCAGGCATGAGCTGGGAGTGCAGCAGTTGCCACCCACGTGCAGCGGAGAAACCCCTGGCCGAAGTCGTCTTTTATGGTGACAACGGCACCATGGGCATCGGCCGCGATTCCTGGACGATCTACGACCCCAAAGGCAAGGAAATCAGCCAGGGCAAAGGTGCCGGCGGTGGTGACCCCGCCCACATGGGAAATTTCCTCGATGCCATCCGTGGCAAGGCCAAGCTCAACAGCCCCATTGATGAAGGTCAGAAGAGCACCATGCTCTGCCACCTGGGCAACATCGCCTATCGCACCAACACTGTCGTTCGCTGCGATCCTAAAACAGGTCGCATGATTGATAACCCGGAAGGTGAGAAGCTCTGGACCCGCGAGTATCGCTCCGGCTGGGGGCTTTGAGGCGTGTCGGTGGCCATCGAACTGCCGGGAACTGTCCCGGCAGATTTTCTTCCCGCCGCCAGAGATGACTGGCAAAGCAAAGGGCATTTGAGGATCTGGGCCAGTCCAGATCCTGAAGTCTACGAGCTATTCACCAGCCACTCGTTCTAGGATAATCTTCAGATCCGCCTCACTTGGGCTCAGGTCAGGGCACCTTCACTGCCATCCACATCCAGCTCACGCACCCGTTTCCGGTCACGTTCTGCCTGGACGGCTGTCCGCAATTTTTCACGCACGTCTTCCACCTTCGGAATCGCTTTGATGGCGACTTGCGGGCTGCTCGCGTCGGAGGTCACCAGGGTCAGGTTGCCCAGGCCCAAAATGCGCAGAAACAGAGGCTGATCCATGGCATAGTCTTTCACTCGGAAAAGTTCCAGCTCATCAAGTTTCCGGTTCAGCACTCCGCTGCTGATTTTGAGGCGCTGCGTTGTCAGTTCATACGACGTACATTTGGTGACCCACCAGCGCACCACCCACATCAGCAGTGGAACCACAAGTGCGATCGCTGACAGTCCTGCGGTGAAAGCGGCCCCCACTGCACAGGCAATGGCAAGCAGCACGCAGAAAAAATAATACCAAAAATGGACCCACTGGGAGGTATGTCCCTGCCAAAGTGTGGTCTCATCAGGTGAACTGGAGGGCGCGGCAGCAGATAGGCTCATAGGATTGATAGGGATCTTTTCAAGATACGATGAAGCGCGGTTCGAGCCAAGAGTCTTTCCTGCCATTTGTCGGGCATCAAAATTCCGCGCTGATAAAGATCCGCACACTGGTAAATGGCACCGTGGTCGATTTTTGAGGCAGCAGATTGGAAAAAATGACGTGCATTCCTGTGAATGTGGAGCCGGGCGGATGGGCTGCTGTCTGAACGATGGCGTCCCCATTTTTGTAGGTGAGATTTTTCACTTTCACGTTTCGTGACATGGCTGGTTAAATGGGTGCAGCAAGGTTAATCCCTCTACACCTTGCGAATGGATAAAAGTTGATCCGCCTGATGCAGGCTACCTGGAAACCGAGTTTTTT
>DMMK01000457.1 GCA_003453085.1 Verrucomicrobiales bacterium | reverse complement strand
ATCTGCGTCAGCGTTTCCGTTTTGCCAGCGCTTCAGCGACCTGGGTTTCGAGTGAAGTCCCGCGAAGATCCGTTGCCAAGATCTTACCAGTATCGCCATCAATCAATACTGTGGCAGGGATACCGCGCACGCCATACAGCTTCACGAGGGCTGAATCAAACTCAGCCGCATCACACACCTGCGGCCACACCATCCGATGCTTGGTGAGTATGGCAGGGAGGTTATCGAGGCTCTTTTCGGTATCAAGGCTGATGCTCAAAATCTCCAGCCCCTGATCGTGATACTTTTCGTAAGCTGCAGAGACATTTGGCAATTCCCGAATGCACGGGCCACACCAGGTGGCCCAAAAGTCCAGCAGCAGAAGCTTGCCCTGGTAGCTCTTAGGCATCTCCACCGTCCCATGATTCATCGTGGTGGCAGTGAAGGCGGGGGCTACTTCTCCAGGCAGGATTTTCGGACCAATGAGACGCGTCTTTGGCGTGGTCTGTGATGGCGTTGTTTGGGAAGCGCTAAAGTTATTCTTGGAAGCCTCTTGCGGCACGAGGTGAGCCGTTTGGACCATAGAAGTCCCAGAAGGCGAAATATCCGAGAGGAGAAATTTAAACTGGTTGATCTGAAACGTGGTGGCATCAGGAAAATACATACCCGTGCGTCGGTAGTCGCCATCTCCATCCGTATCCACATGGATGGCCGCACCTGTGCTGAAGTCGCCATCTCCGTCTGAATCCCGTAGTGCAATGGTGAGCCGTGTTCCATTGGGACCTTGGATTTTACCCTCGGCATAGCTATCCAAAGAATAAACCACTGTGGGAGGGCTCTCGCTTTCCAGGGATTGTGGCATCGTGTGGAAACGCACACTTACTCGTGAGTGTTCTCCTTCATAAGGAAGGCTGGCCCAGCCGATACCACTCAAACTGAAACGACCATCCTTGAGCTTGCCTGCATGCTCCAGTTGGGCGGGTGCGTCATCCGTGAGGTCGCCATTGCCATTGCTGTCCAGGATCACTCGCGTCTCTGTCTTCTCCACCTGTCGGTCCACCAAAAAGGTGAGGGTGCTGAATTTGGACAGTGCCTTCGACCCCAGTTTCACTTGGGCATAAAAAGGACGTATCAGCTTGTCTGGGATGCGGGTGATGTTCTCTGGCTGGGTCGGGGTCGTCTTCAGAAGGGTCGGTTTGTAGCTCCCCACGCGATCTCGTCCACCTTCGGCATGCCATAGCAGAGGAATAATACCTGACTCTATGCTGCCTTTGAGCATGTCTCCTGATCCCCGTGTGTCTGATAGACGATACTTGCTGTTAGATGTCCGGCCTGGTTTTGAATAAACCATCCGGATGACCGCGATGAGACTGAAAAGAGCGATCAAGGTGCCAATGACCGAAAGGGTGGCTACTTGCAGGGTGCTGGCTTTGCGCGCAGGGCTTTTCCGTGCGGGTGTCTGTGGTTGTGGGGCGTGATGAATCGTGGCCAGTTGCGTGCGGAAATCTGCCGCTGTTTGAAATCGCAATTCAGGTGATTTTTCCAGTGCCCGAAGCACAATCTCATCCAGACGCACATCCACCTGGATGCGTGTGGATGGCAGGCGCAGGCTGGCTGTGGGCAGCTCCCCGGTGAGCAGTTCATACAGCACCACTCCCAGAGAATAAATGTCGGCCCGATGATCCGGGGCTGCGCGCTCTTTTTGCTCTGGGGCCATGTAAGGCGGAGTTCCGCCGATGAAGGTGGCATGGGCCTCATGGGGACTGCCACTTGCCTCCTCCGGCGACTCCGCATGACCCACCATTTTAGCGATGCCAAAGTCGGCTATTTTGATCTGCCCCTGCTTATTCAGCAGGAGATTTTCAGGCTTGATGTCACGGTGTACAATGCCGCGCTCATGGGCGTATTGCAGGGCTTCGCAGACCGGTGGCACGATGGCCAGCGCCTGTTCAGGAGTGATGCGCCCTCCTTGCATCGCCTGCCGCAGGTTCACCCCATCCACATACTCCATCAGCAGGTAGTAGAAGCCGCCGCTTTCCCCGAAGTCATACACCGTGACGATGTTTTGATGAACCATCTGGGCCAGCGCCCGGGCCTCCGTGGCAAAGCGTTGGGCAAAGGCGCGATCCTTCTCCGTATCCGGTGAGAGAAGCTTGAGAGCGACAAAGCGATCCAAGCTCTTTTGCTTGGCCTTGTAAACCACGCCCATGCCACCCCGGCCAATGAGCTCCAGCACCTCGAGCTGAGGGAAGTGCGGAGCCAGTTCCTCCGGTGTCAGCGGCTTTTGTGGCACCGCCACAGGTTGGGTCGCTTGTGTCCAGTTCATAGCTACCCCCATGAGGCAGACGGGGCACAGGTCATGGCTAGTGCTCTCGGTCACGGGTTCACCACATTGAGGGCAGGGACGAAAAGAAGGAGTGGGTTCGCTCATACCAAATGCATGACGGGTTCGCGGACAACAGTTGCAAAAAAATCTTAACGACTTCTCAGGGCTGCGAAAAGCACGCGCATCTCCTCTTCCACATCGGCGCCGTCTTCCAGTGTGGAGGCCACCTCCTCACGCACCTTGATGCGAAAGCTCTGTTTCAGGCGATGCACCGCTGATTTCAGCGAGTTCAGGTTCATGCCCAGACTTTCAGCCAAAGTAGCCTGATCTCCATGATCTGAATTTCCGGTTAACCATGGGGTGAGCTTTTCAAAAAGCGCCCCTTGTTCTTCCTCTTCAGACTCCAGCTTCAAGGAATTCAAGGCACGCTCCAGTACGGTCAAAGCCCATTGCCGGTCAAACGCTGCATCGGGTGAAAGTTGATCTTCATCCCGCAGGCTGTGCGCAGCATTCCCCTCCGCATCATCGTCCATGGAGAGAGGTTTCACCCCCGATCCACGCTTCAGTCGCTGCTCCAGTTCATGCTGGCGGAGGAGAAAATGTTTCACCGCGCCAAGCAAGTAGGAGCGAAAGCGTCCTCGCACCTGCTCTGCGGTGCGGATCGCCTCACCCCGCAGCATGTAGGCAAAGAATTCATGGGTCAGTTCCTGCGCGGCATCCGCGTCCCGCACCTCTCGGCGCAGGTAGGCCATCACCGGCGCGTAGTAGATGTCGCAGAGGTCTCTCAGCGCCTCGCGCCCCTCATGGGAGGATTCCTTCGCCCTCACCACCTGTGTCCACCGTGTGGTGTGAAAATGTCCTGCCTGCTGGGTCGCGCCGACTGCAGGAAGATGGGGCGATGGGTGCGCGGGCAAGTTCATCATGGCAGAATAATGTCATCATGATGTTTGTACGTGGAAAAGTTGCACGAAATCAGTCGTCTTCTCCCACGGGGCGGATGCGTTTCAGTGAATCAAAACTTACTCGTTTCATAATGTTCATGAATTCCTTCATGTACGCCGTTTGGGAAAGGCTGCGCGTCGTCGCCGCATGCAGGTTGGCAAACAGGCCCTGTTTCCGTACCGGACGATACTCCACATAGCCTTTTTCTAAATAGGGCTGCACGGCCCAGCCAGGCATGGCGGCGATGCCCCGGTGACTGGCCACCAGTTGTAAAATGGCCACCGTTAGCATCGCGGTCCGTCGCACCGGATTCACCCCCACAGGCCCTAGCACCTCCCGAATGATGTCAATGCGATCATCCGGAATCGGGTAGGTGATGAGTGTCTC
>DMMK01000698.1 GCA_003453085.1 Verrucomicrobiales bacterium | reverse complement strand
ATCTGCGTCAGCACCGCGAGCGATGCTTCACGGCGGGCCACTTCTTCCGGGGAGGCACCGCCTGCGGCAGGCGCTGCTTCGGTGACCTCGGGTTCATTCACGGGAGCGGCTTCAGCCGCTTCTTGATGCTTCTTGTCGTGGCTGACTTTTTTATCGTGGGCAGCGTTGCGTGGATCGGACATGCGACCCCTTAACTTCATTCTTGGAACTAAACAAGGTTATATCTAAGATATATTTTTAGAAAACGAGGGGCTAGCACATCCATTTTAGCATCGATAAACGATAGGCTCCTCAAGGCGTGACGGCCATCCAGCGGGTGATTTCCATCTTGGATGCCAGCTCCTTCACCCGAATCTCCCAGGTGCCCGGGTCTTCATTGGCGGCAATGTCCAGGGGCAGGGTGACGATGCCATTTTCGGCGGCGTAAAAGCCGCTGCCCTCGGTGGGTTTGCCATTGGCATCTCGCACCTCGATTTGCAGCGGGACCACGGCTTTCAGCGGCGCATCCTGAGTGGTGGTTAGGCTGATGTGCAGTTCGGCTCGGTTGCCACGTTTGGCGGTGGCGGGGAGATCGGCCTGGATTTGCAGCAGAGGCTTCGGCAGGATCATGTAGATGCGGCCCTCGCAGGGGCCCAGGTCCACCTTCCAGCGCAGGCTGCCGGCATCATCCCGCTGCGGGACGATGAGGGTGCCGCGAGTCAGGTCGTAGAGGCTGGCGCTGTCCTGGTGCAGGGTCAGGGTAGACTGAGTGGGCAGGCCGTTTTCCAAAACGAGGCCATGCTGGCCGACATAGGTGCCGGCCTCGCGGCGGTCATTGATGGCAAAGAGGTAGAGGGCATCGCCAAAACGACGCGTCCGCAGGATGACCTCCGGACTGTCTGCCGTGACCTTCGGCTGGTGACCGAGCGCCGTGACCTGTGGCCCGAGCGTGGCCGCCAGGGCGAGCAGCTTGGCCTTGTCCTCCGCCGCGTTTTTCATCCTCTTGTAGCTGGGCAGCAGCACATCGGCTTTCAGGGCCGGGCAGAGGTGTTCATCGGCAATGATCTTGCCGCCCTTTTTCTGCCATTCCTGGATGCGTTTGACCACGGATTCACTCAATACATCGCACTCAGGCATGACCAGGATTTTGCGCCCGCTGAGGCCGTTCTTCAGCAGCGTTTCCTCAAATAGAATGTCGGTGCGCACATGGGCATGCTGCAGGGCCATCCAGACATCGGCGGCCCAGCCGTTGTTCGATCCATAACCTCCGCGCCGGGCAAACATCTGGGCGGTGAAGCTTTCCAAAAAAGCCACCTCGGCACGTTCATCTGGCAGACTCATCAGCGTGGGGCCCAGGGGGCGGATGACGTCGTGGATCAGCTCCTTCAGCACATGGACGGTGTTGGGGTTGGTGTAACGGTAACCACTGGGGCTATCCGTGGGCACCAGGGACTGCCAGCCGTGATACATGATGCCCTCGACGGGACGCGAGATCATGGTCCAGAAGGCCTCCTTCAGGTGCATGGGAGCGATGGTGATATAAGCGGCTTCGGGATCATGATCCTCCCACGCCACGCCATCCGCTGGCTGCCCGGCCTTGATGGGGGCCGTCTGGCTGCGATACCAGATGAGCTGGGTCATCTTCATCACCCGCTTGCGGCGACCGCTGGCCTCGCTCATGGCCAGGAGTTGGTCCGTGCACAGGCCGATGCGCTGGGGATCCGGGTAGGTGTAGGTCCAGTGGGAAAGTACATCCACCGTCCCGCCTGCGCCGCTGATGCTGGGCTGGCGCACAGCGGGGTCAAAGAACGTCCAGTGGTCGCGGTGTGCCCCGCTTTTGATGCCCTTGTTCAGCGCGCTGTGAAGGCCGTTCCAGCCATCGCCCACGGTCCAGAACCAGCGGTAATATTTCAGCAGTGGATGATCATCAGCGATCACCCGGTTGGCTGGGAAGTCCTTCAGCTTCGTCCAGTCCACCCCGCTACGCAGATTCACCTCCGCAGGGATGTCGGTCTGGGCAAACTGGCGATAGTTTTCACGGTCCACCTCATTGAAGGAAGGGCGGGAGGAATCGCGCACTTCAGTATTGATGAGTGTGGCGGCAAAGGCCGGATGCTGGCCATAAGCGCGGGACATACTGCGGCCCAGCTTTTCAAAAAACGGCAGCACATCCGGTGTGGAGGCGGCGATGGCCGGACGCTCGTATGGCTTGCCCGCGCGGTCCACCCGCAGCAGTTCGGGCTTGGTCTCCAGCCAGTGACCCGGGGACAGGCTCGCGACGACCTTCAGTCCCTGGGCTAGGGCTTCATCCAGGGTGCGGCGCTGCTTGTCCATCTCTTCCGGAGTGCCGGGGAAAGGTGTCTTTTGATTGTCCATTCGCGTGGCCCAGATCTCCTCCAGCGCGGAGGCACGCAGGCCGATGAAGTGGGTGAAGCCGATATCCTTCAGTCGCGTCATTTCCTCGGGCCCTGCCCCCCACATGACTACGGGCATGGAGGGGGCAGCGGGTTCGTGCAGCACGGCCTCCTGCAGGCCTGAAATGCTGGCGTAGCCCATCTGGAGCCGGGCCTGCAGCGTATAGCCGCCCGCTTTCAGTCCGGTATTGATGGCAAAGCGTTCCACATGTTCCGCCCCGGCTCTGAGTTCGGGCAGCGAGTAGGTTTGTTTCTCGTCGCCAAAGGTCACTTCCAGAATGGCCCCGGTGACTTTCTCACGGCGCAGATTCGTGCAACGGAGCAGCACAGGATCGCTGCGCTCCTGCCGCTGCCAGACATGGCGAGCGCTGGTGAGACTGAGGGCGATGGCCTCAAACTGAAGCGCTCCATCACACAGGCGGACTT
>DMMK01000333.1 GCA_003453085.1 Verrucomicrobiales bacterium | reverse complement strand
CGTCTGGCCAGTTTAGGTATTGGCCCCTGCCAGCACCGTCTTTCCGGAGCCATTCAGAAGTATACTCACAGCTCCGGTGCCATTATTTTCAATGACGGAATTGACCGCCAGATCCGAGGTGGAAAAGTTGGTTAGGATCACCTGCCCCACCGTGTTATCCGCCCCCCCTGCCGTCAGCTTCCCACCGTTCACAGTCAGTCCATAGGCACCGCTAACCGCCTGAATGCCCCCCACGGCCCCCAGCCGCAGGGTCTGCCCAACACCTATTTCTAGAGATCGACCTAACCAGGTATCCGTCATGGAGACGGTGTTCAGGTTCGTTGTACCCGGACCAAAGGTCACCGCCTGGGTGGAGGCATTTCCCACCTGGAGGTTCGCCGCCGAGGCATCGGCCTGGACGGCGCCCGTGGCATGCACTGTATCGCCGGTGAAACCCGTGAATGTGCCCGTCGGCGCGGCGGCCCAGGAGCTGCTGCCGCTGGCGGTGGTGAAGGTAGCCCAGGCCCCCAGGAAAGGGGTGGGCACTGTCGTTGTGATGCTGCCAGAAACGGGTTCCTTGATGGAAAGCACACCGTTGCCCGTGCGGCCCACTGCTCCCACGGCCAGATTCATGGTGCCCCCAGCTCCAGAGATAAGTTCGATCTCGGAGCGATTTTGCGCCACTGTCACATCGCCAAAGGTCTGGCTGCTGGTTTCTCCAGCTTTGCCTCGCAGCCGCATCACGGTCGTCAGCGCGTGACCGCCGAAGAGATTCAGCGCCCCCGGGGTGACGCCGTTGTAAAAGATGTTTGAAGCGGGTGCGCCAGCAGCGGCAAAATCGAGCACGTTAAGCCCCCCCTCTGCCGAGACTGGAAAGGTGGGGAAAGCAGGCACCACGGCGCGGCCAAAGTTCGTCGAACCCGTGTAGGTGTTTGCCGCTGTGTAGGTCATGGAAAGCGCGGCCGTGGCGGTGGTGGGCAGCAGGGCTGTGCGGGTGAAGGAGTAGCTGCCGCCCACCTCCGTGATCGGCGAGGTGATGAAGGAATTGATGACGTTGGTGTGCGTGTGAATGCGCGCATCGCCAATGAGGGCCACGCCGCCGGCAAGCGTCACGCTGGAGTCCATGCGGATGGCCCCCCAGTTGGTCGTGCCGCCACCACCGGCAATGCGGAAAGGCACATTGTAAGTGACATCCGTGCCTAACAATTGCGCCACCGAGTTGGACTCCACCACCACGGCGGTCACATTGGGGAAAATGGTCTGTGAACCGAAGCCCAAAAAGATACCGCCCGCATCCCCCTTCAGCGTCAGCAGGCCGGTGAGGCCGGTGTTGTTCGCAGTAAAACGGACAAATCCCATGGCCGTGCCGCTGTTTTTCTGAATCGTCAGATTGTTGGCGTTCACCGGCAGCAAAAAGTTCACTGCCGAGACCGCCGTGCTGCTTCCCGAGGTGCTCAAATTGCCGATGTTGATGATCGGTGCCGCCCCTGTGAGATTCAGCGAACCTGTGCCGCTGAAATGATAGGCCTGGTTGGTCGTGGTGGGCGCGGCGCTCAGTGGCAGGAAATCAAGGCCTGTCGCATTGATGGCCGAATTGACCGTGATGGTGCCGCCCACGGCACTGGAGGAACTGCCAAATTGGGCCAGCCCATCATTCCACGTGGTGTTGGAAAGGAGCGTCGGGTTCCACCAATTCGCAGTACCAGTGTCCCACACGCCAGCGCCGTTTTGCACTCCCATCGTCCCGGTATTTCCGTCAAAGATGAGCTGCCCTAAAGAGGGCACAGAAAAACTCATCAACAGGGTCAAAAAAAGGCGCTTCATGGGTCACGGTGGGTTCCCTTCCCGTCCCTCATGACCGTGGACATCCCTGAGCCGGAATGGCCGCTTTCGCGAGTGTGACAGTTGGGGGGTTAACCAACTGTTAAGCAGCGCCTGTGCCAGGATGTGACGTCCTCGTTCCACAAGGCCACATCCGGCACATTCGTATCAATAGCCGTCAGCGGCCGACGGCTTCCCCCAACCCCTTGGGAATCAAACCTCTTCCTCGGTACCCTCTTTCTCCAGGGCCTTCACACGGGCGGAGAGATGCGGCAGGCGGTTGATGCTGGCCAGACGGCGGCGTTCATCCATCACCGGCACCGCCGGGAAGCCCATGTAGGTGGCCTTGCCAGTCGGGATGTCTTTCGTCACCCCACTGCGCCCGCCCAAGGTCACAAAGGACCCCACGCTGACATGCCCCGCCACGCCCGACTGGGCGGCGATGACGACATAGTCGCCAATGATCGCACTGCCTGCAATGGCCGTGCCGGAGACGAGGATGCAATGCTTCCCAATGACCACGTTGTGGCCAATCTGCACCAGGTTATCTATCTTTGTGCCTTCACCGATCCAGGTGCGGCCAAAACGGGCGCGGTCCACCATGGTCCCGGCACCGATTTCCACATCGTTGTCGATCTGCACAATGCCCGCCTGGCGCACCTTGCGATGACGGCCTTTTTCAAATTCGTAGCCGAAACCATCTGCACCAATGACCACGCCGGAGTGCAGGATCACACGCTCGCCCAGTTCGCAGGCCTCATGTACGGTCACATTCGCAAACAGCTTCGTCCCAGCCCCGATGATGGCATTGCGACCGACAAAACAGCCCGCGCCGATTTCCGCGCCATCGCCAATTTCGGCCCCGGTTTCGATCACTGCACAGGCAGCGACGGATATCTTGCTGAGGTCCGCCTTCACCCCTTCGGCAATGACCGCGCGAGGATGAATGCCCGCCTCAAAAGCTGCCGCGTGGAAGCCATAGGTATCCACGACTTTTTCAAAGGCGCGGGAAGGATCCTCCACAGCGATGCAGGCCACCTTCTCCGGGCAGCCCTCCAGCCCCTTGGGCACCAGCACCGCCGTGGCGTGAGTGGCTGCCAGCTTATCCCGATAGCGCGCATCATAAAAAAAGCTCAGGTCCCCGGCTACGGCTTCTTTGAGAGAGGCGAAGCCAGTGATGCGAGTGTCAGGACTGCCAGAGAGAAGTTGGCCTTCCAAAAGTTCAGCTAATTCAGAAAGGGCGATGTTCATGGGGGCCGCCCTTTCTCACAATCTGGCCACAAAGGCGAGGGCGAGTTGATCCAAAAACAGCGATTTTTCTGCCCTCCAAATCTGCGATTTGAGGCTCTTTAGCCAACTCCAAAGG
>DMMK01000141.1 GCA_003453085.1 Verrucomicrobiales bacterium | reverse complement strand
GTTTTTGGTCATACTCCTGGATGCCATCGTACTCATGAGGGCGGAGGATGGGGCCTTGATGGGAGGGGTCGGGAGGCATGGCGAGGAAAGGCGGTTAGTTGTCCAACGGCAGGTTGGAAAGGTGCTCTGCGCGGTCTTTGCGCATGATGAGGGCGTGAATGGAAAAGGTGATGAAGACGAGGGCGGTGACGCCAAAGGCGACGTAGGGCACCCAGTCGAGCCAGCTTTCGTAAATGACGTATTTGTACATGGCAGAGAGTGCGTGGAGGTTATTCTCCGGTGGCGGTGGAGCGGCCTTTGTCCGGATTGATGGGGCCGGGGATGAGCTCGGGCTTCACGGGGATGGGCGGCAGTTTTCCTTCCACCTCAGGCGTGTCGTATTTGCCTAGCTTTTGCAGGTAAGCGATGAGGGCGACGATCTTCGTGTCAGGAGATGCGCTGATCTTGTCTGCCTTCAGGGTGTTGACGATTTCGATGCCTTGTTTGATGGCGTTTTCTTTGATCTCCACTGCCGTCATCATCGGGTAAGGCACACCGAGCTGGACCATCGCGGCGATCTTTTTGGGTAGGGTCTTCTGGTCGAACTTTTCCGTGAACAGGTGCGGGTATGCAGGCATGTTGGAGCCGACGGAGGTGCTGCGAGGTTCCATCATGTGATTGTAGTGCCAGCTATGCGGGTACTTGCCACCTTCGCGGGCCAGGTCCGGCCCTGTGCGCTTGGACCCCCACTGGAAAGGGTGGTCGTAGATGCTTTCGCCCAGGCGGCTGTAGTCGCCATAGCGCAGCACATCCGGTAGCATGGTGCGGATCATCTGGCTGTGGCAGTTGTAGCAGCCTTCTGCCACGTAGATGTCGCGGCCTGTGAGTTCCAGCGGCGTATAGACCTGCTGGATGCGGTCCTCCATATTCTTGGCCCGGTTAACCATGACGGTGGGGATGATCTGGATGAGGCCGCCGAGAGCTACGGCGATGAAGGTGAGCACGGTGAAGGGCAACCAGTTTTCTAACAAACGTTCATACCACTGGGACCAGGTGTGATGCGAGGTGGCAAACTTCCGCACAGCGATGGCGCCGAAGATGAGGGCACAGACCAGGGCGGTGATATCGGCCCCACGGGGTAGAAAGATCCAGCCCATCAGCAGGAACAGACCGCCAAAGAAATAGGTCACCGGATCTGAGAGGAAGGTCTCCTTGGCGCCCATGTTATCCACGCGGCCGCGCTCAATGACGGCGATTTCACGGCTTTCATTCACCGGCTTGCCGCTGCGGGCGGTCATCCAGAGATTCCACAGCATCAACCCCATGCCCACCAGATACATGACGCCACCAATGATGCGGAAGGCCATCATGGGTCGGATGGCGGTGAGAGTCTCGATAAAGTTCGGGTACGTCAGCGCGGTTCCTGCTGCGTTGGTGGAGTTCAGCATCAGGCCCTGCATGATGCCGGAGACCCACATGGCTGCAACGTAGAGGAGGATGCCGACGATGGAGATCCAAAAGTGGAAATTGGCCATTGAGACCGAGTGCAGCTTCGTGCCGTAAAGACGCGGGGTGAGCCAGTAAAACATGCCCGCAGCCATGAGGCCGTTCCACCCCAGTGCCCCGGCGTGGACGTGGCCGATGGTCCAGTCCGAGTAATGCGAAAGAGCATTGACGGCACGGATGGAAAGCAGCGGCCCCTCAAAGGTGGCCATGCCGTAAAAGGTTACCGCAGCGATGAAAAACTTCACCACAGGATCGGTGCGCAGCTTATCCCAGGCCCCACGCAGCGTGAGCAGGCCATTCAGCATTCCACCCCAACTCGGGGCCCAGAGCATGAGACTGAAGAACATGCCCAGCATCTGCAGCCACTTGGGCAGGGCCGTGTTTAACAAATGATGAGGACCTGCCCAGATGTAGATGAACACCAGCGACCAGAAGTGGACGATGGACAGGCGATAAGAATACACGGGCCGCTCCGCTGCCTTGGGCAGGAAGTAGTACATGATGCCCAGGATGGGCGTGGTGAGAAAGAAGGCCACGGCATTGTGTCCATACCACCACTGCACCAGCGCATTTTGCACCCCGGCAAAGAGGGTATAACTATGAGTCCAACTGGTGGGGATGGACAGGTGATTGACGATGTAGAGCATCGCCACCGTGATGATGGTGGCGATGTAAAACCACAGTGCCACGTAGAGCGAGGGCTCATTGCGCCGGGCCAACGTCCAAAAGAAATTCACCGCAAAGACCACCCAGATGAGGGCCACGGTGATGTTGATAGGCCAGATGAGCTCTGCGTATTCCTGCCCACGGGTGAAGCCCAAAGGCAGAGTGATGGCCGCCGCCACAATGATGCCTTGCCACCCCCAAAAGTGGATCTTCGAGAGCACATCGGAAGCCATGCGCGCTTTGCACAGCCGCTGCGTGGAGTAGTAGATGCCCGCAAACATCACGAACATGCTGGTGGCAGGCACCTGGTAGGTCAGGGGCAGCAGCAGGGCGATGGTCAGCGCCGGGCTGATGCCCGGCAGCACGCCCACCAGCGTGCCCAGAAAACAGCCGGCGAACCCCCACAACAGGGTCGTGGGTTGCAGCGCGCTGGCAAACCCGGCCAGCAGGGCCTCGAATCCTTGCATGCTTGCTCCGAAAAATCAGGCCGCGACAGCGTCGGCGGCCAAGTCCATCCAGGGCCAGCTCAGCGCCGGGCCCAGGCCCACGCCCAGCAGGTAGGCCAGCACGAACCAGAAGAAGGCCGCGATGGCGCCGCAGATCAGGGCCGAGCGCCAGGCGGAACGCCCGATCACCGGCGCGTCAAACGCACGGGCCACACCCATGCCGCACAAGGCTGCGGGGAGGATGAAACCCAGCGGCTGCACCAAGGCCATGAAGAGCACACCGCCACCCAGCAGGAAGAGCAGGCGCCGGTCTCCACCAGGCAGAGGCTCGTGGTCTTCGATCTGGGCGTCGTCCACCTGGCGGCCGCGCCAGGCGCTCCAGCCATAGGCCAGGGCCAGCACGGCCAGCATGGCC
>DMMK01000026.1 GCA_003453085.1 Verrucomicrobiales bacterium | reverse complement strand
GGTTGGAAAAGCTCGAAAGACTCGCAGACACGGTATTTGGGCGGGGGGTTGGTAAAAGCCTGATAACATCAGGGATGCCCCCTTCCCACATCAAGCAAAAAAAGAAAGGGAGGATGTGGCGGGGCAGGAATCAGGCTGTCTGAACTCTCTTGGGGACAGCAGGCAATCGGGGGTCAGTAAGCATTGTCACGTTTGAAGAAAGTAAGGAACATGATTTGGACATCCAGCAGGAGGCTCCAGTTTTCCAGATACCACAAGTCGCATTTGATACGTTCTGCCAGGTCGGTGTCACCACGTAGGCCCTTGACCTGGGCCCAGCCTGTCATCCCGGGTTTGGCATGGTGTCGGGCATTGTAGTGAGGGATTTCGTGTTTGAAGTCGGCGATGAGTTCGGGCCGTTCCGGGCGTGGCCCGACGAGGCTCATCTGCCCCTTCAGCACGTTCCAAAACTGGGGGACTTCATCAATGTTCCACTTTCGCATGAAGGCACCGACTTTCAGCCGCCGGGGATCGTCCTGCACACACCATTGGGCTCCGGTATTCGCCTCGGCGTTCAGCTTCATGGAGCGGATCTTGATGATGTCAAAAGGCACACCGTTCATGCCCCAGCGGCGCTGACGGTAGAAGATGGGGCCGCCAGATTCCCACCAGACCATAAAGCCGAAAAAAGCGATGATGGGAGCGCTGAGAACCAGGCCCACAGTGGCACCGGCGATGTCGAGCGCCCGCTTGGCCAGGACATTTAGCGTGCTGTCCAGCGGCAGTCGGTTCACGCCTAGCACAGGCGTGCCAGCAATGGTTTCCAGCGACAGGCCGGAGACAAAGATACGGAATACGGATGGTGCCAGCTTGAACTGGATCATCTCCCGCTCACAAAGGTTGGCCAGTTCCACCAGGTGCTGGCGGGAAAGGTCTGCAACGATGATCATGTCCACCTCATGCCGTGCGATGACGCGGTGAATGTCCTCCAGGTAACCGACAAAAGGAATGTCCAGCGGGGGGGCGCTGGCGTCCCGCCAGCCGGAGGCATCCACCCAGCCGATGAGTTCAAAGGCATGGGCTTTGTCCTGGCTCAGTGTTTCCCAGAGCCTTTGGGCATCCTCATTCCAGCCGACAAAAAGCGTGCGTTGCTGCAGGGAGCGGATGCGCGAGGGGGAATGTAGGAAGCGATTGAAGGCGATGCGCCAGCCCAGCAGCAGCAGTAGGGCGCAGGCACCGTTCAGCGCCACATAGACGCGGGAGATGGGCGGCTCCATTTTCAGGGCCAGCGTCATGGCCAGGAAAGCCAGGGTCCAAATCAGGACGGCCTTGCCCAGGCGGGAGGCGATCCAGCGGTTTCGCAGAAGGACATTGCGGTGGTAGATGCCCTGCCAGCCGATGGCCAGAATAAGTGTCAGGGTGCCCAGGGTCATGTGACCTGTGTACTGGCGCAGCGTCATGTCATTCCAGTTGCCAAAATCGCGCAAAAAGGAGTGAAAGCGCAGCCAGTACGCCGCATGGCCCGCAGCCACGGCCATGACCAAGTCTCCCAGAATGGAAACTAGAACCCAGAGATGGGGTGAGGCCGTTTCTTGAAGACGCCAGGCACGCCGCTCTTCGAGTTTCTGTAGCAAATTACCCGTCACCGCTCCAGGCGTGCCGATGAGCATGCGGTCGGAATTGGAAGGGGGGGGACTTACCTTGGACATCTTTTCGTATGGTATTTGTAAATATACCGTCAAATATGGATGAAAATCAACTGGTGAGTGATTCCTTTATAGGAGTGAGAATCTGTTTTGCAAGTTTTATCAATTGTGATAAATTGAAGCAGGGGTATCTTGCTCATATTTTAGTGAGGTTTGCTCCTTCTTGAGGATGCACACTTTCTAGCCGCGCTTTCATCTTCTCCCAGAAAGGAAAGAAGCCTGATTTTGCCAATGGGTGGACCTCCACATCCGATGGGCGGCGGATGAAGTGCAACTGGCAGCGGACCTCGGTGAGACGGCGGCGGATCTGGGGCAGGGCGTCCGCGATGGGGCCGACAAAAGGTGCATAGGCAACGATGTCCCGAAGCTGCTCCCTCTGTGCCCATGCCGCCAGTCCATCGGCCGTGGTGGGGGCCTCCTCCAGCGTGGTAGGGCAGGCAAAATATTCTCCTGACCGTGTGAGGGCATCTGCCAAAGCGGTGTGCAAGTGCTGGATTCGTCCAAGGCTTAACCGAAAGTGTGTGTAGGCGGGCGTGCTGGTGACGGCGGCGATGGCTGCGGGGCGCAGTTTGGAGAGCAGCCCTACTTCCGGGCAGAGATCATCTGGATGCAGCCAGAGGCCGAAACGGGTGGTGAGCTGGGGTGCTTGGGTAGGGAAATCTGGGGGAGGTTGGGGAGCTGTCTCTACGGGGGCTGGCAAAAGGGCCGGGCTGACTCGGTCGTCTTCCAAAAGCTCCAGGCCTGTGCTGTCATCAAGGAGATGGGCGGCCATGTATTTTTCCAGATTGCTGCGACGCACGAGGTAGGTCTTGCCCCGGGTTTGCAACCCAGCTACCCAACGCCAAGAGAGGGTGTTGCTGGCGGGATCTGCATCCAGCAGGTGACGGAAAAAGAAATCGGCCCCCAGCTCCC
>DMMK01000228.1 GCA_003453085.1 Verrucomicrobiales bacterium | reverse complement strand
GTGGTGGGACTGGCCGCCGCCCGCAGTGTGGAAGCCCTGGTGCGCCAAGTGCAGGAGACCGGAGTGAAGCAAGTGGCGCTGACCGATGAAGCCGCCGCCGCGCTGGCCCGCCCCCTTTTACCTGCGGATGTGACTCTGCATGTAGGCCCGCAGGGACTGGTGGATCTGGTGCAGGCCAGTGATGCCGACATGGTGCTGGTGGCCATCGTGGGCGTGGCCGGACTGGCCCCGGCCCTGGCCGCCATTGAGGCAGGCAAACACCTGGCCGTGGCCAGCAAAGAAATCCTGGTGATGGCCGGCGAAGCGGTGATGGAGGCGGCCCGACGCAAGGGCGTGAATGTGCTGCCCGTGGACAGTGAGCACAATGCCATCTTCCAGTGCCTGGAAGGGCACCGCTCCAGCGATGTGCGGCGGCTTTTGGTCACGGCCAGCGGCGGCCCCTTCCGCCAGTTGCCAGCAGATCAACTGCCGCACGTAACCGTGGCCCAAGCCCTGAAACATCCCACCTGGAGCATGGGCCGGAAGATCACGATTGATTCTGCCACGCTGTTTAACAAGGGCCTGGAAATGATCGAGGCGCGCTGGCTTTTCGACGTGCCCATGAGCCAAATCGAGGTGGTGGTGCACCCGCAAAGCATCGTCCACAGCATGGTGGAGTTTGTGGACAACAGCGTCATTGCGCAGCTCAGCCACAGCGACATGTGCTTCCCCATCCAATATGCCGTGACGTGGCCGGACCGGGTGCCGAACAATCTGCGACCGCTGGACTTTGCCAAACTTGCCTCTCTGCACTTCGAGGCGCCACGTACCCAGGACTTCCCTGCCCTGGACCTGGCCCGCCATGCGGGAGAGGTGGGCGGCACCCTGCCAGCCGTGCTCAATGCGGCCAATGAAGTGGCGGTGGAGGCCTTCCTAAACGAGCGCACCCCCTTTCCCGCCATCTGGCAGACGGTGGCGCGGGTGATGGAAAAACATCAGGTCATCCAGCATCCAGACCTCGCGACACTGATCGAGGCCGATGCGTGGGCACGTGAAGAAGCGGCCCTGAAATAATTTCTCCTCAGTCGGAAACAAAAAGCCGACGGTTTTCACCGCCGGCCTTGATTGAATCTGACAAGGTCACCTTGATACCCTTAGCGGATGCCCAGAGCACTCAAAGTCTGATTGTTCACATTGCCTGTCACGGCCAGACCACGAGAGGACTGGTAACGGGAGATGGCCGATTTCGAGGCGGGGCCAAGACGGCCATCCACCGGTCCACGGTAATAACCACGACGGCGAAGCTCTGACTGCACGGCGGCATTCATCTCGGCCAGACGGGCACCACGCCAGTAGTCATAGGGTACACGCTCGCGGCTGGAGTAATAAACCACACCGCTGCCCTGGTAGTAGTAAGGGGAATCAGGCGGGCCGTAATAATAGCCGCGGCCTGCATAACCGTTGCCCAGCGTGACGCCCCAGGACGTGCGCGGATGGGAGAAGAAACGGCGGCGGTCATCGTCATCATGACGATGATGATCGTGGCCACGGTTGCGGTCGCCAAACCAACTGCGAGAGCTGCTCGAAGGTTTTTTGCTGGGACCGCGGCGGTCATCCTTGTCTTTGGCCGAAGCATCTGGCGCCAGGGCCAGCATGCTGAGAGCAGCCAGGACGGCCACACCTAAAGTCCGGGTCGATTTGTAAAAGGGAGTTTTCATAAGCATTGAGTTGGATCGAATGGCTTCGTTGTTTATTCGAATCTTCTGTTCTTTTTGGTTCTGTCTTGGAGAGTCATTATTCAAGATGGCACTTGCCTAACCAAAAGGGCCGTCAGCTCGTCGGGAGCCGACGGCCCTCTGGATTCAGCCTTTACCAATACCTGGATGGCACCAGTCCGCGACGGCTGTAATAGACCACGCCGGGCTGGCGGGAATAGTAGGAGCGGCGTGGCGGGCCATAGTAATATCCGCGGCCCGCATAGCCGTTTCCGAACGTGATGACGAAGCCCGATGAACGTGGATAGCTGTAGTAGTATGGGCTGCGAACCACCCGGTGACTGCGATAGCGCGGGTAATGGTAATGATGATGCCCACGGTGCACACGGCTGTAGTGATGACCGTGGTGGCGGTGATCACGCGCATCCGAATTCACCGGGAAGGCAAAAACACACATGGCAGCCAGAGCGGCAATGCCCCATGCCCGAATCGAGGAAATAAATGAAGTTTTCATAGCGCCGGTTTTGACCTCTTCCTATTGGCCGCTATTCAAGTTTTTGGCCTTTTCATGCACATATCCCGGACATTCGCATTTTGCATTTCAGCACCTCAGAATTTCCTTGCCCTCCAAGGTAAATTTCCACCAACCGAGAGCTTCCGAATGCTGTAAAAAGTGCCTCACCGCGAGCAATGTGTAGAAAACACAGGGATCATGACGATGGCCCATCACCGGAGCAAGCTCATGAAACATGGCCAGAGGATCCCTCCCGATGAGGTCCTGAGGCTGGGCAATACCAATTCGCCGTAGGTCGGCAGCGAGCTTCTTGCCAATGTTAGGCAAGTCCTCCAACCGACTGACCTGTTCTGGGGAAACAGAGGCACTTTTGCTTTTTCGGGGAGCCATGACGGCATCATAAACGGCAACCCGCCCTGGAAGCAACGTCTGAAGGCATGCACGATCCCGTTCCCGGGCTCAAAAGCCCTGCAACGCCCTTGACCCACCCGGTGCGCGTGCGCCACAATCGCGCTCCTTTTTCAATCTAACCCAAGAAACCAGAACACCTGTTTATGAGCCGGAAAATTCGTTATGGCATGGTCGGCGGCGGACGCGGCGCCTTCATCGGTGCGGTGCACCGCATCGCAGCCGCAATTGATCAGCAGATCGAACTTGTCTGCGGGGCCTTCTCCTCCGACCCGCAAAAGTCCAAGGACAGCGGTGCCGACTTCTTCCTCCCCGCAGACCGCTGCTACGGCAGCTATGAAGAAATGATCAAGGCCGAGGCCGCCTTGCCAGAGGGCGAACGCATGGACTTCATCGCCATCGTGACGCCTAACCACGTGCATTTCCCACCAGCCAAAATGGCGCTGGAGCATGGCTTTCACGTACTGAGCGACAAGCCCGCCACCTTTGACCTCAGTGAGGCCAAGGAGCTGGGCAAGCTGGTGGAAAAAACCGGCCTGCTCTATGGCCTGACCCACAACTACACTGGCTACCCGCTGGTGAAGCAGGCCCGCGAGATGGTGCACAACGGCGTGCTGGGCAAGATCCGCAAAGTCGTGGTGGAATACCCCCAGGGCTGGCTGGCCACCAAAGTCGAAGAAAGCGGCCAGAAGCAAGCGGCATGGCGCACCGACCCCACCAAATCCGGCGCAGCCGGCTGCGTGGGTGACATCGGCACACACGCAGAAAATCTGGCCGAG
The DNA here is from genome assembly GCA_003453085.1 of Verrucomicrobiales bacterium. Classification (GTDB taxonomy): domain Bacteria; phylum Verrucomicrobiota; class Verrucomicrobiia; order Verrucomicrobiales; family Verrucomicrobiaceae; genus Prosthecobacter. Next base: position 2,711 of record DMMK01000228.1, on the reverse strand, counting down.
TACATCTCCGGCCTGAAGATCAGCGAACTCGCCGCCGACCTCTCCACCTTCGTGGAAGGCCGTCTGCTGGATGACGATGCCAACATCCTGCTGCGCTTTGACAACGGGGCCAAGGGCGTGCTGCACTGCTCCCAGATCAGCGTGGGTGAGGAGAACAACCTCAACATCCGCGTGTATGGTGAAAAAGGCAGCCTCGAATGGCACCAGAAGGAGCCTAACACCATGTTGGTCAAATGGCTGGATCAGCCGATGCAGGTCTATCGCACCGCCAATGGTTATCTGGGGGCCGCCGCAGCAGCAGGCAGCCGCACACCGCCAGCACACCCTGAAGGTTACCTGGAAGGCTTTGCCAACATCTACAAGAACTTTGCCAACACCATCCGCGCACGCCTAGAAGGCCGCGAGCCGACCGCCATCGAGAACGATTTTCCGAAGATCGAAGACGGCATCCGTGGCATGGCTTTCATTGATGCTGTGGTGGCTTCTAGCAAAGCCAATGCAGCCTGGACCAAGGTGGGTTAAGCAACCTCCACCGTTCAGCATTAAAAAGGCACCGGGGTTTTCCCGGTGCCTTTCTTTTTTGGAGTGTTCCAGCGCTGCGCTTAGGCACCCACGACGTACTCGTACATGCCGTGACGGCCTGGGTACGGGATCGGGTATTTGCCATTCGCATCTGCCAGGAGAGGCGCAGGGCCATCCAGGGACAGCTTGTCCGCATTCGGCGCAAACTCATGGTCGTGGTTGACGACCTGGTCGTAGGTCACCAACTGGCCCGTGTGGGCAGACATGCGGCCCATGACGGTGACAAGGCTGGCCTTGGCTCCACGCTCGACTTCGTTGTAAGGCTTGTTGTTGACGATGGCGTCAATGAGGTCTTCCCACTCCATGTCATACGGATTGGGCTCCTGCTTCGGACCGCGCCAGATGATTTCCTTGGGGTTCTTGTTCTGCCCCTTGAAGGTCATAGCACGGGATGGGAAGTGACCAGCGGTGGAGATGACGGCCATGCCCTTGCTGCCGTGCACATAGGAGGCGAACTCATTGTGCGTCTTCATCGCGTTGCGGCCTTCCAGCCAGAATTTGCTGCCGTCACGGAAGGTGTATTCCACGCTGTAATGGTCGAAGTTCTGGTCAATGTGGTCGCCGCGCTCGGTGCGACCGCCTGTGGCTTTCGCTTCGATCGGGAAGTCATTCTTCATCCAGCAAATTTCATCAATGTTGTGGATGTTGAAATCGCTGAAGGCCCCACCGCTGGCCCAGAGGAAGGAGTGGAAGTTCTTGATCTGCCAGACGAGTTCGCTTGAGTCCGTCTTGGGATCACGCGGCAGGGTGAAGCAGGTGCCCACGGGGCCCTGGAGACGATAGGCGCGACCCAGGATGATGTCGCCGATTTCGCCCTGCTGGATGCGGTCGAAAAGCTCACCGCGCACACGGCAGTGGCGGCACATGAGGCCGACGCCGACTTTCAGCCCCTTGGCTTCTGCTTCCTTGCCCAGTTCCAGCATGCGCTTGCCGCTAGGGCCGTCCACGCAGATGGGCTTTTCCATGAACACGTTCACGCCTTTTTCGATGGCGTATTTGAACTGCACCCAGCGGAAGGCTGGCGGGGTGGCGAGCACGACGACATCGCCGGGCTTCAGCATATCAATGGCGTTCTTGTAGGCATCGAAGCCGATGAACTTGGAATCGGCTGAGACGGAGAAACGGTCCGGGTGCTTGGCGCTGAGACCATTGAAGCTGGCCTCCAGGCGATTTTCCTGCACATCGGCCATGGCGATGAGGCGGGTAGACTGCTTCACCCCCATGGAGTTGCTGGCAGCGCCCGTGCCACGACCGCCGCAACCGACGAGGGCAATGTTGATGGTGTCATTCCCAGCCGCATGGACATGAGGCAGGGTGACGCCAGACAGGGCTGACAGTCCGGCAAATGTCTTGCCCGTGGTTTTCAAAAAATCCCGGCGTGAGCTGGAAAGGGTCGTTCGAGATGGGTTTAATGGTTCCATAATGAGGGCTAAGTCTGGCTAGAATTAACGCCCCAGGGCAAGAACAACTTGCTCACACGTCCCGTCTTTTCTCCGCCTCAGGGAAACACTCGGACGGGAATAGGCGGTGGGAGCGTCCCCCTCCGTTCCAGATCGCTGCGAAATCCGGCATACGTGAGCTCACCTTCGGTGATTTGCTCGATCAGAGGGCCGTAGCTCTGCACGGCATGACAGATCATCTGGATCGTTTCCAGCACCATCGCCTCAGGCATCGCAGCCGTGGGGTCCAGGCAGATGCAGGCCTGCAGGAAGCAAGAGCGGTCTTCCACACTGACACCATAGGAGCACAGGGGCAGCATCCGGTTCACCAGCAGCGCAGCCTGCATCACATCCGTCAGCTTTGACTCCGGAATGACAAAGGGGAAAACGGTCGCGCAATGCAGCATGAGCGCACCCACCGGCTCCGCCTTCACGGACAGCGATTTTTCATCATCAAGCAGCGTGTTTAAGATGATGACCCGCACCGGCAGGATCTGGCCGTCCTCCTCACTTTCTTCATCCAGGGCATTGAAGAGCAGCTCACCACTTTTGCGGTGTTCATTGGCGGCAGCATGCAGGACCGTGTATTCCTCGCTCTCCAGGAGAGAGGCAAGGGCAGCCAGAGGGGTGGGATTGGGATCGGAAGTGGGCATGGAAAATCAGGGAACAAGATTGATGCAGTTCAAAAAG
>DMMK01000119.1 GCA_003453085.1 Verrucomicrobiales bacterium | reverse complement strand
CGCCCCGTTCGCCTGTCATGGGAACTGGTTGGAGAGATCAAATTCGCCCCGCACATTATGAGCAACATCATCGACAAACTTGACTCTGAACAACTCAAGAAGGAAGTCGCTTCCTTCAAGGTGGGTGACAGTGTGAAAATCCACACCCGAGTCATCGAAGGTGACAAGGAGCGTATTCAGATCTTCGCGGGCATCATCATTTCCCACAAAGGCACCGGTCTGAACGAAGCGTTCACTGTCCGCAAGATCTCCTACGGCGAAGGCGTGGAGCGTGTGTTCCCCGTCCACAGCCCCAAGGTCGCCAAGATCGAAGTGGTCAAGTCTGGCAAAGTCCGTCGCGCCCGCCTTCATTACCTCCGCGGTCGTAAGGGCAAGCAGGCCATGACCGTCAAGGAGCAGGCTTACAACAGCAACGAAGCCTAATCCGCTTCCTGGCCCGCCAAGAGGCCTTTCAATTCTCTCAAACACCTCAGCAAAAACTGCTGGGGTGTTTTTGTTTGTTACGGCAAGAGGCTGTGCATCACCGACCGGCCAGGGCGGCGAACAGATGCTGCATCTCTTCCGCCAATGAAGCGCCTGTCGTCAGGGTCTGGCTCACTTCCGCCTCCACGCGCTCGCGGTACCGTTTGCGCAGCCGGTGCACCTGCACGCGGATGGCCGTCTCACTGAGGCCAAGCTGGCCTGCGGTCAGAAGCTGGTCGCCATGATCCACATTCCCGGCGAGCCAAGGCTTCAATCCTTCAAAGAGCCTGCCCCGGCCGCTACTTTCCATTTCCTCGCCCAGGGCCTGCAGCGCTCTTTCCAGAAGCGCACAGGCCCATTGCTGATCAAAGAGCACATCCGGCGGCAGGGCCCCCGCATCCGCTATTCCCTGGGCATCGGCTGTATCCAGATCCAGCCATACCCTTCCACCGCCACGCTTTTGGGTCCGGTCCGCCTGCTGCACTTCCTGGAGGAAATGTTTCACGGCGCCCAGCAGATAGGTGCGAAAGCGGCCTCGTCCGCGTTCGGCCCCCAGTCCTGGCCGGGTTAGCAGCCGGGCAAAGAATTCCTGGGTCAGGTCCTTCGCCTTCTCCTCATCGCGGCACCAGTTCCGCACAAAGGCCTGGACGGGGCGGTGGCAGGCGGCGCAGAGTTCACTCAGGGCCAGTCGGGCGTCCTCCCCGCTGCCTTGGCACCGTTCCACCTGGGTCCAGCGGGTCTCGGGAAAAGCGCTGCTCATGGGCGGGTGCGGGCTTTTTCGATGACTTTCAGCAGGGTCTGGCTTCGCTCCGCTGGCAGGGCTTCGCGACGGGCCAGCACTTCCAGTGCAGAGACTTGTCCGGCTTTGGCATACAGGTTCAGCAGTCGCAGTCCCTGCTCCCACAGGTAGGAATCATTGCGACTGCCCAGCAGACGGATGACGCCTTCTGCCACCGTCGCGCTTTGGGCAGGAGCCACGGTACCTTGCATGCCCCACAGGCAGCGCCCGGCGATGTTGGTGGTGTCTGGGTTATGGGCCAGCTCCAGCAGTCGCTTCACGACGGCTTCCGATTTGTTCGCCTGAGTGCTGAGAGCTTGGTAAAAGACATTGTAGCCCAGACCGGCCGTAGTCATCGTGCCATCGGCCAGTTCATCCACGTGGCTCCATTCCAAAACACGGGCTTCGATTTCAGGCGAAACCTTCGCTCCCCACAAGGGACCCAGCACATCACGCTCGTCGAAGCCCATGCTGTCGCCACGTTGTTTGGCCCGGGCCAGCTTCATGCCTCTTTCCAGAAGAGCCAGCATGGGGGCCGCATAGCTGCCAGTGAAGTCCCGTTTGCTGAAATTGCCCAGGGCTAAAGACAGAGCCCTGAATTCCACAGGCTCTGCCTCGGGCAGCCTGGCCAGGATGGCCTTCTCGTCCTGGGGTTCCGGTTTGGCCTGCAACAGCGCGCTGATGGCGAGGCTGCGGGTCTGGGAATCGGGCGCTGCCAGATGCGGACGGATGGCTTCACGCCACGCGGTTTTGTCCACTTCCACCACACTCAGCCGCATCACAGCGGTGAGGCCAGCCTGCCTGGCATCTGGTTCTGCCGAGCGGAGGGCGGCGAGAATGGAACGCACTGCGGCATCCCGGTCTGGGATGGAGTCCGTACGGCAGGCCTGCGCCACCCAGGGTTCCCAGAGCTTGCGCTGCCGCGCCATGGCATCAAAACGTGCGCGGTTACCCTGTCGGGTGGCCTCCCTCTGCTGCTGCTGCAACTGCTGGGCAAAGCTGGCGGGTTTCGCCGTTCCCAAATTCAGGTTCAGCAGGCCGATCAAGGACAGCAGCACAAACATCGCCACCAGCCATCTGGAAGCCTGGCTTTTCCAGGCGGCCCAGGCTCCCGTCAGCATCAAGATGGCCAGTCCGGCGGCATGGGCGTAGCCCGTCCATTGATTGGCCCACGGCAGCCAGGCATCACCAAATGCCGCCGATCTGGCATCCACACTGCCGGTGGTGCTGGCGGCGTGGACGCCGATGGCCTTCACCCCCGCAGCCAGGTAGCCCACAGCATTCACTCCGAGCGCTAT
>DMMK01000367.1 GCA_003453085.1 Verrucomicrobiales bacterium | reverse complement strand
GCGGGAGCGGGCAGAGAGACGCCGGCAGCGCCAGAGGTGTATAAGAGGCCGGGGAGGGGGCGAGCGTTTTTGGCGGCATCTGCATGGGGGCGAGTTAGATGGGGATTGCGATGACATGGAGAATGTGCCGCCGAAGAGCATCGGCCACAGCCATGTGCTGTCGCCGGAGTTTAGAAATCCCCCTGAAGCAGCGGTGGTGGCGCAGCGTCTGCTTTTAAAAACAGCCAGCCGGCTGAGGCGTGCCAAGCACCGGGCGAGCGAGCTGTACCTGAGCCTGCGCACAGAGAATGGGGCGAAGGGCAAGGCGCACATGAAGTTTTCTCCTGTCTCTGACAGCTATGCTCTGACGAAGAGCCTGGAGGTGCTTTGGGAGAGGGCGCTGAGGCAGCTGCCCGGACACCGGATCAAGAAGATCGGGGTGACGCTCATGGATCTGGAGTCCAATGAGCAACCAGTGCAGCTGGATCTTTTTTCCATGATGGGCGGCAGCGTTTCAGGAGATGTGGAGAGGCGGAACCGGCTTTCGAAGATCATGGACGACATCAACCAGGATTTCGGCCGCGACAGCATCGCGCTGGGGTTTGCGCCGGATCTGGTGAAGACTTTTTCGGGGACGAAGATCGCCTTTACCCGCATCCCGGATCTGAAAGAATTCAGGGAGTGAAGGGGGCGGCGCTTGCACGCTGCGGAGATGAGGGGAAAGTCGGGGCCGAATGAAAACGATCCTTTGCTTTGGCGACTCGAATACCTGGGGATATGACCCGGCGAGCATGACGGCCCCGTATCCGAGGCGGCATGGGCCGGGCGTGCGATGGACGGGGGTGCTGGCCAAGGAGCTGGGGGCGGATTTTAAAGTCATTGAGGAAGGGCAAAATGGCCGCACGACGGTGCATGAAGATCCGCTGAACATCTGCCGGAAGGGCAAGGACTACCTGCCCGCCTGCCTGGAGAGCCACAAGCCGCTGGACCTCGTGATCCTGATGCTGGGGACGAATGATCTGAAGAGCACCTTCCATGTGCCGCCGGGTGAAATCGCCGCCGGGGCGGGGGTGCTGGCGCGGATGATCCTAGCGAGCGATGCGGGGCTGGGAAATCGCCCGCCGCAACTGCTGCTGGTCTGCCCGCCCTTGGTGGGGGATCTTTCAGGGATGCCGGATGTGGAGGCCAAGATTCCGAATGGAGCGGCGCGGAGTGCGCAGTTTCCCCGTCATTACGAGGCGCTGGCGGCTTCGCTGAAGTGCGGGTTCTTTAATAGCCAGGAGGTGGTGAAAACCAGTCCGGTGGATGGCGTGCATCTGGAAGCCGGAGAGCACCTGAAACTGGGCCAAGCGCTGGCGGCGGCGGTGCGAGGTGTGCTAGGCTGACTGAGGGCTGGAAGAGCCTAACTATAAGTGTTTAATCATTTTTTCTGTCATGTCTGCTCCTCCTGTGCCCCGGCGTAACTGGCGAGAGACTTTGCTGCATGCCTGGGATCATGTGTGGCTGGCCCTGCGGCTGCCATTGCCCCGCTATGTGATGGAGGTGCAGATGAAAAGTCCGCGTCTGCGAGGTGTGCGGCTGAGGCAGTACCGTGAAAGCGACTTTGAAGCGTGCCGGATGCTGTGTGACCTGAATGCGCCGGGCCGCTTCCCAAGTGGGACGGCGGAGGCCCAGATCGAATACCTGCAAACGGTGCCGGAGAGGAACCTGGTGGCTGAGGTGGAGGGGCAGGTGATCGGCTGCGGTGGCTATGTGCTGAATCATCCCAATCACGCGATCTTGGTCTTTGGGCTGGTGCACCCGGCCTATCAAAAGATGGGGGTGGGGAGGCTGCTGTTTTTTGCCCGAATCGTGCAGATGCCGCTGATCCGCACGGATACGATAATTCAGATCGCCACCGTCAAGGCAGCGCTGCCATACTACCGACAGTTTGGTTTTGAGTCGCAGCCGACGTTTTGGGAAGATGAAGAGAAAGGGAAACACCCGCTGGCGCTCATGGCGGTGAATGCGGAAGGCATCCGGCGGGCAAAACACTACCTGAAGCTGGTGCAGGTGCCGTATCCTGACCTGAGTGAGCTGCCGCCGGAGAAGCCGTTGCTGCTGCAGTAGCGAGCGGGAGGTGGGTCACAGTTTGTCCGCGCCCTGAAGGATGCGTTTGAGCAACTGGCCGCGGACACCGACGCCACTTTCGGTGAGCTTGAGGAGCTTGGCGTCCACTCGGTCTTGCTCGACCAGGGGCAACTGTGCCCAGGGTAGGGTGATACTGTGGGGGCCCTGGCAGAGGGCATCGTAACGGATGAGTCCTTTGACGTAAGCGGACCAGGAAGGATAACCCAAAAGGCGGGCTCGTTTTTCGGCGACATCGAGAAGATCTGGAGGAAGCTTGAGGGAGCGGGTGCTAGAGGCCATAGGGAATCGATGCAAGTGGTGTATCCGAGAGAATGAGGAAAGGTGGCGAGCAAATGCCCTTTGTCCAATGTGTTCTATTGAACATTATTTAAGGGAAATGAAGCTTTTAGCCCTGGTGTGTTAGGGCGGGAAAGGAAGGGCGGCTGGGATTGCCGGGCCTCGTCAGTCCTTTTTGCTGCCGCGCTTTTTGGCGGTGGCTTCCGCGAGCTTGGCAGGGCTGTTGCGCATTTCCTGGCGGACGAGGAAGATCATGTAGTCGCGCACGGAAAGGAAGCCGGCGAGGACGCGGCGGCGTTCCAGCTCTTCCCACTCCTTGAGGGTGAGGGGCATGTCCCAGTCGGCATCGCCGCCGGAGCTGAAGAGGGGGGTGCCTTCGATGAGGTGCTCGAGCAGGAGTGAGGCGGGACCGGAGGGGGCCTGGCCTTTTTCCCACTGGGTGACGGCGGTGGGAGAGACGCGAAGCATGCCGGCAAACTGGCTCTGCGTGAGTCCTTTGGACTCGCGGTAGGTGCGAATTTGTTCAGCGGTCATGGCTGAATTATTCAGGTCAAACTAAATGATTGCAACTTTTCTTTGAGAGGGGAGAAGCGGCTCGCGGAGGGAGGCTGGCAGAGCGGAGCTGGCTTCAGGCGCTTCTCGTGTTGTCGTATCATTGGTTAGGCTGGAGCGGCGGTCATTCTGTTTGGTTCGCGGTTTTGACAGGCGCAAAGGGCTGCTGCGGAGCGAAATGAATGCATGAGAGCGATCTGGAAAGGCATGATCAGTTTTGGACTCGTCTCGATCCCGGTGTCCCTGTATCCCGCCATTCGGAGGGAGGAACTGCAATTTCGCCTGTTACGCGGGACTGACCTGAGTCCGGTGAACTACAA
>DMMK01000239.1 GCA_003453085.1 Verrucomicrobiales bacterium | reverse complement strand
CAAAAATCCCCAAATGGGGAAAATTTCATGCTCATCCCCATCACCCACTTGCCGCCAACTCAGCGCCTGGAATGAAATTTCCATAATCTCAAATTCATTCTCGGCCATTCACCCTCGCCCCAACCGCTCGATTCCCATGCCTTGCCTCCATCAATCTTTGGCAGAAGTTCTTGAGCATTCAGGCGTATAGTCTGACTGTTAAGCTCCCCACCATGCGCGATTATTTCATCCGACGCTTCCTGCTCATCTTCCCGACACTCATCGGGGCGACAATGGTCGTCTTTTTCATCACGCGCATCACCCCTGGTGGCCCCCTGGAGGCGGCCATGCAAAAAGCCTCCATGCAGGGAGACCGAGGCATGAAAAATGCCGGGGCCTCGCTGACGGAGGAGCAGAAGGATGCGGTGGCGGCCTACTACGGTTTTGATCGTTCCTTTTTCCCCGCTTACCTCGCCTGGCTGGGGGTTATTCCACGGGAGATGGACAAGCAGTTTGTGAAGTTTGAAGTCGGCAAAACCGAGGCCCCCGTCACCCTGCGACTGCTGCTGCCACGGGCTGAATGGCAGCCCAACAATGCCTACCGCACCACCCAGGCCACCGTCACTCCCAGCGGTGAGCTGCGCGGGGCCGAGGGCGAGGCGCTGAAGCCCTGGCACACGAAGGTGGAAAAGGAAAAGCAGCGCGTGCAGATCTACCGCACGGAATACAGCGGCCTCCTCCAGGGAGACCTGGGCATCTCCACCCGCTACAATGAGTATGTCTGGGACATGGTGCTGGAGCGTATGCCCGTCTCCATCTTCTACGGGCTGGCCACCTTTTTCCTCACCTACCTCGTCTGCATCCCGCTGGGCATTGTAAAGGCCATCCAACACCGGACCGTGCTGGACAATGCCAGCTCGGTTCTTATCTTTGTGGGCTATGCCATCCCCGGGTTTGTCCTGGCCGTAGTGCTGGTGGTATACCTCGCCGCTCGCGCGGGCTGGTTTCCCTCGGGCGGGTTTGTGGGAGATAACTTTGAGGAGCTGACCTTCGCCGCGCAGGTGTGGGATGTTCTGCATCATGCCTTCCTACCTCTGGTGTGCTATATGATGGGCGCCTTTGCCTTCACCACCATGATGATGAAGAATAACCTCATGGACAATTTGGCGGCGGACTATGTGCGCACAGCCGTGGCCAAAGGGGCGGGCTTTAAAAGGGCCGTGCTGGTGCATGCGCTGCGCAATTCCCTCATCCCGCTGGCTACCACACTGGGGCACATCTTTTCTATCTTTGTCGCGGGTTCCGTGCTCATAGAGCTGATCTTTGAGATCAATGGTTTTGGACTGCTGACTTATAACAGCATCCTGGACCGCGACTACCCCCTGGTCATGGGCATCCTCGTCATCAATGTGCTGCTGCTCATGCTCGGCAATATCCTTTCTGATTTCCTCGTCGCGCTGGCAGATCCGCGCATTCGTTTTGAATAACATGTCACCGCGCATCCTTGGCATCCTGCTGGCATTTTACACATTCCTGAGCGCGGGCTTTCGCCTCGCGGGACTCAGTGTGCCTGTTTTTAAAATTCCCTTCCTCTCCACAGCCACCGTGGGCTGGGTCCTGCTGGGCCTATGTTTGCTGGTCGGGGTGTGGCTGCTGCGTGGGCCGCGGCAGTGGCAGTTCAGCCCGCTCACGCTGAAACAGTTGCGCCGCTTCAAGGCCATCCGCCGGGGTTATGTCTCCTTCCTCATCCTGCTGGTGCTGGTGCTGCTGGGCTCGCTGGATGGTTTGCTGGTGGGCAAACGCGCCCTCATCGTCAGCTATGAAGGCAAATATTACTTCCCCTTTGTGACGAAGGTACTGCCTGCCACCACCTTTGGTGGCACGGAAGAAAGTGAGACGGATTACCGCGAGCTGAAGCTGAAATTCCGCTCGGAAAAATCCGCCAACTGGGTGCTGATGCCACCTGTGCCCTACGATGCGAAATTGGACACGTCCGAGACCATCGCGGTGATGGAGGAGCGCGGCGGGCTGATCTATGAAACGGGCTCCAGCCAGCCTTTCAATGGCCGTGCTTATACCGTCTTTAAAGACAAGCCAGAGCAGAAGCGCCAGGAGATCGTCTTCCGCCAGGGCCAGCGCCAGGGCGAGCTGCGTGGCTGGGACCTGGCCGGGGAGCAGGTGGAAAAGGCCACTTATGTAAAAGGCCAGCGCCAGGCCTACACGGACTACACCAATGGCAAGATCACCGCGCTGGATGCGCAGACCTCGCCCACGCTGTATGTAGCCATTTACCCGCCATCGCCGCCCTCCACCACGCATCAGCATTTCCTCGGCACCACCTCCTCCGGTGGAGACGTGCTAGCCATCCTCTACGGCGGCTGGCAACAGGCCATCATCGCCTCTGTCTTGTTCGTTACCTTTGTCTTTGTGGTGGGTGTCATCGCCGGCGGCACGCTGGGTTATTTCGGCGGGTTGTATGACCTCATTGGCGTTCGCCTCATCGAGATCTGGTCCGTGCTGCCCTTCCTGTTCATCGTCATGATCATCAGCTCCATCGTCAGCCCCAGCCTGTTCATGCTGGTGCTCATCATCTCGGCCTTTAGCTGGATGGGGACGACGGTTTACATCCGCACCGCCGCCTACAAAGAAAAGGCCCGTGACTACGTGGCCTCCGCCCGCCTGTTGGGGGCCAGCACCAGCCGGGTGATCTTCCGCCATATTTTGCCAAACAGCATCGCCATCCTGGTAACGCTGGCCCCCTTTGAAGTGGCGGGCATCATCAGCGCTCTGGCCGCGCTGGACTTCCTCGGCTTTGGCCTGCCGCCGGAGGAGCCTAGCTGGGGCCGCCTGCTGCGGGAAGGCACGGAGGATTTTAATTACCCGTGGATCGTCACCAGCGCCTCCGTGGCCATGACCACCGTGCTTATTTTGGTCACCTTCGTGGGTGAAGCCATCCGTGAGGCCTTCGACCCGAAAAAATTCACGACCTATCGCTGATGAGTCTCCTTTTGCCTGTTCCTCAACCTCTGCCCTCACGCGCCTGCCCACTGTGGGCGCGTGCCTTGGCCTGTGGGCTTTTGGCCGCCTGCCTGGGCCTGTTTCTCACCGCCTGTTCCGAGTCCACCGACGACCGCTTCCCCCCCTATGACAACACGGCGGAGGTGGAGGCTTTTTGGAAGTCCAAACCCGAGCTGTTTCAGTGGAAAACGCTGGCGGATCTGCCCACCGACCTGAAGTGGGAAAATGGCGCCGATGTGCCTGAATTTGGCGATCCCGCTGCGAAAAAAGGTGGCACCTTCCACGACTACCATCCCACCTTTCCCGCCACCTACCGTGTCGTTGGTCCCGATGCCAGCGGCACCTTTCGCGGAGAGCATCATGACCAGGTGATGATCTGGCTGGTCAAACGACATCCGGACACGGATGCCTGGATCCCCGCCATGGCCGACGAGTGGGCTTACTCCCCCGACAAAAAGAAAGTCTATTTCCGGCTCGACCCGAAGCTGACCTTCTCAGATGGCACCCCGATCACGGTGGAGGACTTCTTCATGACCTTTTACATCATGCTGAGTCCGCACATTCAGGACCCCTGGTATAACGACTATTACACCAAGGAGTTTGAAAGCATCACCAAGTACGACGAACACACCTTCTCTTACACGCTCAAGGAAGCCTATCCGGATCCCATGTGGAAGGTGACTGACGTGCAGCCCATGTCGCGGAAGTTTTACAAGGAGTTCGGTCAGGACTTCCCCGCCCGCTATCAGTGGCGCAAGGCCCCCACCACCGGGGCCTATGACTTTGATCCGGAAGTGGATGTGAAACGCGGTCGCCGCATCACCATCCACCGAGTCAAAAACTGGTGGGGACGTGATAAGAAGCACTTCCGCTACATCTACAATGTAGATGCCATGGACTACCGTATCATCGGCAGTCAGGACAAGGCCTTTGAACTCTTTCGCCAGGGCCAGCTCGACTTCTTCATCGCCGGGCTGCCGCGCTACTGGTATGACAAGGCGGAGATCCCCGAGATCTACAAAGGCTACATCGAGCGTCACATCTTCTACAATGAATTCCCCCAGGTGAGCTGGGC
>DMMK01000240.1 GCA_003453085.1 Verrucomicrobiales bacterium | reverse complement strand
CAGCAGGTACTTCACCTCCGCCCATTCGGGAAGGAGACGGTTCAGCTCCAGCAGGATGGGGATGGCTTGCTGGTGGGCCTCGCGGGCCTCCTTGGCACCAATGCTTTTGCCGATCAATTCGGCCAGCTCGGTGTAGGCATCGGCCAGAAGCAGAGCCTGCTCCTGATTGCGCGGCGAGGAACCCATGACGAGCTCCCCCATTTCGGTGACGGCATCAATGAGGGTGGTCAGGGCATCCTGCGCGCGGCCTGCATCCCGCTGGGCGAGGCCTTTGGCAAACTTGGAACGGGCGAGGAGGAAGCGTTCGTCGGGAATGGGCTCGGCACCGAGCAGCTTGGGGTCGAGCACTTCCGGCACGTGGGCCAGGGCTTTTTCGGCTTCGGTGAGGTCGCCATTTTCCTGCATGCGCAGGCCATACTCCATCCAGGCCCGGGCGCACTCATTGCGGGCGAGGCGATTTTTTGAATCTGCGGCCAGCCCTTCCGTGAGGCTGGTGGTGGCATCCCGCAGAAAGGCCAGGGAGGTGGCGCGGTCGCCCTTGCGATTGGAGAGGTCCGAAAGCAGCAGGCTGTATTTGCCGAACCATTGATGAAACAATGGGAGCTTGGGGTCAGACTTGCCGTCCTTCAGCAGCAGGGCGGCCTGATCGCGGGCTTTTTCCAGATACACGCGGGCCTGTTCATGGTCACGCATGCGGAGGTGGATCTGGCCGATGTTGCCATAGGCCCGCAGACGCTCCACCCCGAGGGCTGGATCTTTTTCCAGCATGGGCAGACCCGCCATGCAAAAGGCCAGGGCATCGCGCAGCTGGCTTTTGGAAAACTCAGTGTCCAGTTCGTTGCTGGTGGGGGACTGCAGCAGCTGGGTGAGAAACTGGTCCACCGCTGTCTGCGAGTGCTGGAGATTGGAATCCGCCGTTTTCTTTTGCTCAATGGATTTGTCCCGCTGGCCCGTCAGGGAGGCGATCTTTTCCTCACGGACCTGGATCTCCCGCTGCAAGACGGCCTCATTTTCGCCGATGACGACCTCTGCCTTCTGCGCCCGGCGCAAGGTGGTGAAAGCATAGATGCTACACATCACCAAGGTGGCGAGCAGGCTGAGCGCGGTGACCTGCAGCATGCTCACCTTGAGCGCCTGACGCTTGCGCTCCTGGGTGGTCTGCTCGCGCGACTCCTCCAGCAGGTAGTCGGATTCGAGGATCTCAAATTCGCGCACCACTTCGCGCATGTCGGTCCAGCGAGCGGCCGGGTTCAGGTCCAGCGCCCGCTCGATGATGTTGCGGCGGCGTTCATCCCATTTGGACTGGGGGGCATCCGGCCAGACGATCTTCGGCTGCGAGCGCACAGCGGTGATGAGGGCAGCGCTGTCGATCCCATAGGCGAGACCGGAAGCGACCTTCTTTTGCACAAAGGCCACCTGCTCGGCCCAGGCTCGGGCCCCACGCGGGAGCTGTCCGGTGAGGAGACGAAAAGCGAGGACGCCAAAGCTGTACACATCCCAACTGGCCCCATAACCATTGAAGACACCTTCGGGATTTTCTGCCTGCTCCGGGCAGAGATGTACAAAGTGGTCCGTGAGCTCCAGATGATGGATGCCGCCCACCCAGCCCTGGGCCATGTCGGTGAGGCGGATGCTGGCTTCGGCATCGTCCTCCAGCAGCACGTTGCAGGGGCGGAGATTGCCATGGGGGATGCCGTGCTTGTGCAGCCAGGCGAGGGCATCCGAAAGCTGGTAGATGCAGTTCCACGCAAGGTCAGGGTTTGGCTGGCTGCAAAGGGACTCCAGCGTGGGTGTCTGCCACAAGCGGCGGCCCTGGGCATCCTTCATCATCACGCCCACCAGCGGCATGGCGGCATAGTAGGGGCTGCGGTCGAAATTAAAATTCTCCACCGGCAGCACCCCGCGATGATGCGGCATCTGCTGCAGCGCACTCAGCGCTGTGGCCAGGGCCTTGCGATTGATGGCCATCGAGGAGAAGACCTTTACGGCACAGGCTTTGCCGCCAGAGCTGGCCCGGTAAACGGCTCCGCAGCGTCCGCTGCCGATCAGATCCTGCAATTCATGTCCAGCGATATCCGGCAAACTCATGCAAGGCGTGCGGCAGGGGTTGTCATGATGATCATAAAGGAGAACGCAGGATTCCGCGCTTAACCCAAATCCTGCAACGCGCGGGAGACAGGGTCAAGCCAGGGCTTTGACTGTAAAACTTTGTTAAATGTTCAGCGAGAATGGCATGGGATCTTGCGTGAGCTCTTCCGGAACGACAGAATTTGGCCTGCACGTCCGTTGTTTTTTCTCCCATGTTTCGCTCCTTTATTTTCCTTGCTCTTGCCAGCGCAGCCGCTGCCCAGACTCCCGCCTTGGTGATCAAAGCCGTCACGGATCGCCCCCAAGCCCTCTACCAAACGGGAGAGACCGCCCGGTTTGACCTCACGGTGACTCAGGATGGCAAGCCGCTGGCCCAGGGGCAAATCCAGTGCTCACTCTCTAAAGACGGCGTGGAGCCGAAGCGCGAAGAGACCCTACAGATTAAAGATGGCAAGGCCACGCTGACCGGGACGCTGGGCGAGCCTGGCTTCCTGCTGCTGCGTGCGAGCATCGCTGGCCAGAAAGATTTCGCCCAGGCCAGCGCCGGATTCAGCCCGCAGGAGATCAAGCCGAGCCTGCCCGTGCCGGATGACTTTGATGCCTTTTGGGCAGCGCAAAAAGCTGCCCTCGCTCAAGTAGAAATGAAGTCCACCCTCACCCCGGTGACCAGCACCCTGCCGAAGGTAGCCGTATATGATGCGCAGATCACCTGCCTGGGCGCGCCTGTCTCCGGCTACTATGCCAAACCGAAGGATGCGAAGGCCAAGAGCTGCCCTGCCATTCTCTTTGTCCATGGCGCAGGCGTCGGTGGCTCCAGCCTGGGCGCGGTGGCGTGGTCTGAACGGGAAGGCGGCATGCTGTCCATGGACATCAATGCCCACGGCCTGCCCAATGGCAAACCGAAGGCCTTTTACGATGAGCAGGCTGCTGGGGCTCTGAAGGACTACCGTTTTCAGGGCCGTGATGATCGCGAAAAATGCTACTTCAAAGGCATGTTCCTGCGCGTCATCCGCGCACTGGATTTCCTCACCGCGCAGCCGGAGTGGGATGGCAAGACGCTCATCGTCTATGGCAGCAGCCAGGGTGGTTTCCAGGCCTTTGCGGCGGCTGGGCTGGACCCACGGGTCACGTTCTTTTGTGCAGGCGTGCCCGCTGGGTGCGACCACACCGGCATCGCCGCAGGCCGCATCAATGGCTGGCCGAAACTGGTGACGATCACCGATGGCAAAGCCGTGGAAGCTGAGCTGCAAACGGCGCGTTACTTTGACAACGTCAACTTCGCCACCCGTGCGAAGTGCCAGGGAGCCGCCGTCACCGTGGGTTTCATTGACACCGTGTGCCCACCGAGCAGCGTCTATGCGGCCTACAATGTGCTGACGATGCCCAAAACCCTGCACACCATGCCGCTGACGGGCCACAAGAGCAGCCCGGAAGCCAGCGCCTTCATGACCGAAGCCGCCCTGGCCCACGTGCGGGCCATACGGCAAAAGTAAGGTTATTCGTCCCGGCTGAGGATGATGCGCGCGCCGCGCTGCCAGGTGAAGTAACTCCACACCCAGTGCAGGAAAACAGCGGCGCGATTGCGCATGCCTACCAGGAACAGCAGGTGGACAAAAAGCCACATCAGCCAGGCGAAAAAGCCCCGGAAGTTCATGCCTTTAAACATCGCCACCGCTGCCTTGCGCCCGATGGTGGCCATGCTGCCTTTATCCCAATAGGCATAAGGGATGCGGTCACCTTCTTTGATAACTTTGGCGATGTGCTGCCCCATCTGAATGGCAGCCGGGCAGACTCCGGGGACACGCACGCCTTTGACGTCGGTCAGGGCCACCAGATCCCCCGCTGCATAGACCTGCGGGTAGCCCGGCAGGCTGAGATCTGGCTGCACCTGGATGCGCCCGCCGCGATCCAGCGGCACCCCGGCGAGAGTTTTGGTGACCGGGCTTGCCTCCACACCAGCGGCCCAGATGATGATATCGGCCTCGATGCGCTGCTCACCCGCGATGACGTAGCCTTTCCCCACTTCTTTGACCGGGCAATTGAGGTGAACGGTGACGCCGATCTCCTCCAGATGCTCGCGGGTGTAGGTGATCAGACTTTCGGAAAACATCGGCAGCAGCTTGGGTCCTGCCTCAATGAGGTGGACGTGCGCCTGGGTCGGGTCAATGCGGCGAAAGTCCTCCCGCAGCACCACTTTGGCCAGCTCGGCCAAGGAGCCCGACATCTCCACGCCTGTGGGCCCGCCACCCACGACGATCATGGTCAGCAGGCGGGCGGTTTCCGCAGGGTCATTGGTGGCCTCGGCTTTTTCAAAGGCCAGCAACACCTCACGGCGGATGTTCATCGCATCCTCCAGGCTCTTCAGGCCAAAGGTGAAGGGCTCCCACTCATTGCGGCCAAAGAACCCCGTCTTTGCCCCCAGAGCGATGACGAGATGATCGTAGGCTAAAGTGTGGCCTTTCATGACCACCTTTTTATTCGGCAGATCAATCTCCGTGACCTCATCCATGAGCGTCGTCACATTTTTATGCTCGGCCAAAATGGAGCGCAGCGGCTGGGCGATTTCTGTGGTGGAAAGCCCCGCTGTGGCCACCTGATAGAGGAGGGGCTGGAAAAGGTGATGATTCCAGCGGTCCACCAGGGTGACGTGGTAGCGCGGATCATTCAATTCCTTGGCACAGGTCAGTCCGGCAAAACCACCGCCGAGGATCACCACCTCTTCGGGACGCTTGGTATCAGTCGTGGGCGGGGGAGTCATGCTTTCCAGTAGATGATGTTCGAGGGTTAAACAAGCACACAGCACGCCAGAGCGATGCGCTGAAATGACCAGGATTTTCGTTCGTTTGCTCTCTTCCCATGAAATCGAAGCTCCTGCTTTTTTGCGCCTGCCTCCTGCACACCTGCCTCAGCGCGGCGGAGAAACCGAACATCCTTTTCCTCTTTGCCGACGACCTCACCTACGATGCCCTTCGCGCCTTTGAAAAAACGGACATTGAGACGCCGAATCTCGATCGTCTGGCCCAAAGCGGCAAGGTCTTCACTCACGCCTACAACA
>DMMK01000241.1 GCA_003453085.1 Verrucomicrobiales bacterium | reverse complement strand
CCCGATCGGCGACTCCTGGAGAGGCTCTTGTGCAGCAGATGCCTCCGGGGCTTCCTGCTCGGGCTCTGGCTGCGGGGCTGGGACCGGTTCTGGAGTCGGCACTGGCTGCGCAGTCGGTGCCGGGGGAGTGGCCATGGGGGTCAGCAGTCCGGCGTTGATAGCTTTTTCCCGGATGGATTGCAGCCGTTGGCGGAAGGCGGCCAGATTGGGCGCTGGCACCGGTTCCTCGGTCGTGGCCACGGTCTGTTCGCTGACCAAAGGCTCCACGGGCTCCGGCTTGGGCGGAGCCGCCGGGGGGCTGGCGGGAGTTTTGGGTTGGAGAGAGGGGCGCAGGGACTCAGCCAGCGCGGCGACCTCTTCGGGGTCAATCCAGGAGACTTGCATGGTTGTCGGAGGCTTCGCGTTCCTGGAGCAGGCCGGTGCGCTGTTCGATTTCGGCGGCGATCTGGTCAAAGATCAGCGCCTCAGGGGGCGGGTTACGTTTGATCAAAGCGACAGGCACTCCCATGGCGCTGGCTTCGAGAAAGGAGGACATGCGGGGGATGGTCTGCTCGAACATCAGGTCGGCAGGCAGCAGGGCGCGCAGCTCGGCCACCACTTTCTGGCTGATCTGGTTGTCCCCCATCACCACCGTCAGCAGGATGCCCGCCACCTTCACCCCGGCCCCTTCGGCGCGGAAGCGGGACAGCGTTTCCAGCATGTGGGGCACGCTGCGCACGGCCAGCGGCTCGGCCTGCTGCGGCAGGATGACGTAATCGCAGGCCTTCACCACGGACTCGGACATGCCGTTCAGGCCGGCGGCGGTGTCAATGATCAGGCAGTCCACGCCGCGCAGTTCCGCCGCGCGGAGCAGGTCGGCCAGCCGCGCCGGGATCTCCGCCGGGGACCAGCCCTGGCGGGCGCAGGCATCATACTGGCCGGCTGGGAGGATTTGCAGCTCGGGCAGGCGTGTGGAAAGCACCAGCTTGCTGAAGTTTTTCTCGCCCGTGAGGAAGTCATAGAATCCCTGCTTGGCCTTGGTGGACCGGGCGAGGGAAAGGCCCACGCCTCCCTGCGGATCCGTATCCACGAGCAGGGTGTTCCACCCGCGTCGGGCGAGGGAGTATGCGAGGTTGATGCACAGCGTGGTTTTACCCACACCGCCTTTCTGGCTGGCCGTTGCAATGGCGATCACAGCCCGCAGATAGACGCAACCAGATGAAAATGCAGCCGCTTTTTTCACGGCCTTGCACATCGCCTTAAAAGAATCGCGGCAGGCGGGAGCGGGTTTGCTTTCTCTCGGCTGATCCTGCAGCGGTTCAGCGTTTCAAAAACA
Organism: Verrucomicrobiales bacterium; assembly: GCA_003453085.1. GTDB lineage: Bacteria > Verrucomicrobiota > Verrucomicrobiia > Verrucomicrobiales > Verrucomicrobiaceae > Prosthecobacter. Next base: position 4,108 of record DMMK01000241.1, on the reverse strand, counting down.
GCGGGCTGCTAACCAGGGATTCGATCAAGGATTGGAGGCGGTAATCCGTGACCTTGGCCCCTTCGGCGATCTGTTTCAGTTCTTCGCGATCAGAGAAGGTCATGCCACGGCGCAGGGCGTAGGTGGCCAGCTTTTCGGTGAAGGCGGCAGCGAATTTGTCGCTGTCAGCAACGAGAATTTTTTTCAGCGCGGTGGAATCCGCGAACACGCGTCCATCGGGCAGCTTGCCACTGGGGTCGAGCGGCGGATTGGCCCCGGTGCCTTCCTTGAGGGTTTCCACTGTGCGCCAGCGACCGATGGCATCGTAGTTGTCAAAAGCGACGCCGAGAGGATCGATCTTGTTATGGCAGGCGGTGCAGTTCGGGTCGGCGCGGTGCTGCTCCAGCTTTTCACGCACGGTGGTCTTCTTGGCATTGGGCGCAGGTGTGCTCAGGGCGGGTACGTTCGCCGGCGGGGGTGGCGGCGGTTTGCCAATGATGGACTCCAGCACCCACACACCGCGATGCACCGGTCGATGTCGGGTGCCATCTGAACTGAGACTGAGGATAGAAGCCTGGGTGAGCAAGCCGCCTCGATGGTCTTCCGGTTTCAGCGAGACACGCTGGAGCTTGTCTCCGCGAATGCCCTCAAAGCCATAGTGCATGGCCAGGCGCTCGTTCATCATCGTCCAGTCGGAGTCGAGGAACTCACGCAGGCTGCGGTTGCCTTTGAGCATTTCGCCAAAAAAGCCCACGGTTTCGGCGACCATGCTCTGCTCCAGGTTCTCGTCGTATTCGGGATAAAGCACCTTGTCGGGCGGGAACATGCCCACTTTGCGCAGTTGCAGCCACTGGCGGGGAAAGCTGGTGGCAAAGGCCTGCGCCTTGGGGTCTTTCAGCATGCGCCGCACCTCGGTGCGCAAGGTTTCTGGCGCCTGTAGTTGATGGGTGCGAGCGAGCTCAAGCAGGCGCGCATCAGGCATGGTGCTCCAGAGGAAATAGGAGAGGCGGGAGGCGAGCTCCCAATCGTTGAGCTTTTGGTTAGGTGTCTTAACGTCGCCCTCTTCCAGGTAAACGAAGCTCTTCGAGCACAGCACCGCCAGTAGGGAGTTCCTGACGGAAAGTTCGAAGCTGTCTCCCAGTTTCTGGGCCTGCTCAAAAGGCTTCAGCAGATGCGTGACCTCGCTCTCTTGCACGGGTCGTCTCCAGGCCTCTGTGGCAAAGCGGGAAACGATCTCACGAGCGTAAGCAGCATCCTTCACCGCCTTTCCACCGCCGAAGAAAATCCGCTGGTGCACTGCTGTGGGCCAGGAGTCCACAATCGGGCCATCCCACTCCACAGAGTCCACGATGAGGGTTGGCTGGATGGGTTTAAAATCATCGTCGGTGAGCTTTAGCTGCCAGGGCACACGGCTGCGCACCGTGGTGAAGGCATTGGGTGTGCCCGAGTGCCGCGAACGGCGGCCTTCCGGGTTCGGTCCCGGCACGGAGTTGATGATGCGGATGGGATACTTGCCTGCGGCCAGATGCACTCGCGCCTCCACCAGGATGGGTTTGTCCTCCAGTGCATCCACATCTTGCTCGATGAGGGTCTTATCAATGCTGGACATGTACACCTTCAGTCGGGGCGCGCGGCCGCCTTCCGGGCGCAGGCCGCTCAGTTTCAGCTTCAGAAGGTACTCGCCAGTGGTCTTGACCTCGAGATTCCATGTGTCGGTGGTGTAGTTGTTCGGCACGATCTCGATGCGCACCTGGTCGGCAATGCCACGGGCTTGATATTCCTTGGCAAAGTCCTTCCAGCGCATGTCAAAAGCGCCCCAACGGATGACCTCGCGCTTGGGTTCCGGCCGCAGGGACAAGGCTTCATCCAGGATGGTTTCGGCTGCTGAGAGATACTTTTCCACATGGGCAGGGGACAGGGTGAGCACGGAGCCGATGCGCTCAAAGCCCTTCCAGTCCGGGTCCTCTGGCAGGCCCGTGGGGGCTTTGACATCGAAGTTCACACCCAGCAGATCACGGACGGAGTTCGCATACTCTTCACGCGACAGTTTGTGAAAGGAGACCCGCTCACTGGCGGCGGATTGTTTGGCGACTTCCGCCTCGCGCAACTGGCTGACGATCCAGTCCGCCACGCGGGAGATTTCCTCCGGTTGGGGGCGTGCCTCATCTTCCGGCGGCATGTCGCCGGAGTTGATCCGGTTCATGATTTCTTCCCAGTGCATGAGGGACTTGGGGGAGTCCAGGTTCACCGTCAGATTGTCCACCCGCAGGTCGCCCTTCTGTTTCTTTTCACCGTGGCAGCTCGTGCAGTGCTCCGCGAAAAAAGGCTTCACCAGGCTGTCCAGTGCCGATGGTGCAGCCGCGTGCAGGTTTGGGGAAACCAACATCGGGCTGAGGGCAAAAAGGGAAAGACACCGCCAAATCATGGACAGTCCAAAACGGCTGCCGACAGATGTTCCTGCAAGTCCCCCGAATGTTCGGGGGAGAGGGCGGCAGAGAAGAAGGTGGCGCAGTCTGGCACCGCTGGCTATCCTGCACCCAGGATGCTACGCCCCAACTGCCAGACTCTGGGCCTTGCCTGGCTGCTCATGCTGGGGGCCAGTTCCGTGCAGGCAGGTTCCTCTTGGTCATGGCTGAGTCCCGAGTGGCGGCGCATTGAGTCCGCCCGGCAGAGTTTGGAGGCCCAGTTGCTGACGCTGCCCCCCGCCCCACCTCCGCAGGTGACGCAACGCCTGGGCTGGCATAGCGACTACTCAGCCTCGCCTGATACAGTGGAGTGGATGGAGCTGAATCTCGGGCAGCCTGAAAGTCTGGATGCGGTGGTCCTGCTGGCACCGCCCCCCGGTGCTGGGGCGGCTGTTTCCGGGTACGGATTTCCGCTGCGCTTCCGGGTGGAACTTTTGGGCGTGGGGGAAGAGACGCAACGCCGTGTGCTGGCCGACTACACGCAGGAAGATTTCCCCAATCCCGGCCTGCTGCCCGTGGTCATTCCCGCGCAGGGACATCGGGCGCAAAAGGTGCGCATCACCGCGACTCGACTGTTTCGCGAGGATCAGCGATACCTGTTTGCTCTCGGTGAGGTCATGCTGCTGCAAGGGCCGCACAATCTCGCCGCGAGGATCGAGGCCATAGGTCCATCGCATGCCTTTGCCAGCAGCAGCCAGGGCACCCGGCCAGACTGGGGCCGCATCAATGTGGTGGACGGGCACTCCGTGGTTGGGCCGCCTTTGGGCCTTCGTCCCAGCCCCTCGCTGGGTTTTCGCAGCAAGCCCGTGAGTGAACGCATGGCCACTTCCAATCCCTGGGTCACGGTGGATCTCGGGGAGGTCAGGCCCTTCGAGGAGGTGCGGCTCTTTCCCGCGCAACCGCCGCAGTTTGCCCACAGTCACGGGTATGGTTTCCCCGTGCATTATGAGATTGAGCTTCGCCAAACCCCAGAGTCGGCAGCTCACGTTTTCCCTTCACCGCAGTCGGGTGGCTACGTGGCTTCGCCAGGGGACAATCCGGTGGTCATTCCCACGGCGAATGCACGCGCCCGCTGGGTGCGGCTGAAGGTGCTGGAGCCGCATGTCAGCAATGGCAGCGTGGTTCTGGCCCTGGCGGAAATGCAGGTTTGGTCCGGTGGGCAAAACCAGGCGTTAGGAAAGAGCGTGCAGGCATCGGATCAAACCGAGGCCGGTGGCTGGTTCCCCTCGGCATTGGTCGATGGCTTTGCCAGCGGGGCAGACATTGTCGAAGCTCCAGGCTGGCTCGCAGGCCTTTCGGCACGGCGAGAGGCGATGCAGGGCCTCAAGGTTTTGGAGGCTCGGCAAGCCGCCTTAATGAGGGAGTTGAAAGCCGTGGGATGGGGGCTTTTAACCGCGCTGGCAGGGGTCATATTACTTATTTTGTTAGGCGTTTACCTGCGCCAGCGGCGGGCCCGGAGAAAAGAGTTGGAAGACTTGCGCCAGCGCATCTCCCAGGATCTGCATGACGAGATCGGCAGCAGCCTCGGCAGCATCGCCCTCATCGCGCAGGACCTTCTGGCAGAGGGCGGACAAAGCCCCCAGTCTCGCGAAGATCTGACCGACATCAAAGACATCGCCGCAGAAACCGTGGACGCCATGCGCGACATCACGCGCCTCATGCAG
>DMMK01000464.1 GCA_003453085.1 Verrucomicrobiales bacterium | reverse complement strand
GCTTTGGGCGAGATTCGATGAGATCACGAAAGTCCTCATGCCGCGAAACGGCCACCTGCCGACTGCGCAAATGCTGAACCAGCGGATCATACCCGGTGTCTTTAGACACAATGTGGTACTGGCCGCCAGGGTAGCTCAGCACCGCCTGCCCCACATAATAGGAGAGAGCAAAATCGAGTGCATTTTTTCCGATGGATTGCAGACGGATGATCTGGACGGCCTCAGAATGCTGCAAAAGCTTTTCCACCACTTCCACCCCCAGCTTGGTCTGCTGAGCCCCCATCATCAAAGTAAATTGGAATCCCCGACGTCCCACCAGAGACAGGTCCAGCTCATGCACATTCTCGAAATCAATGAACACGTGATGGCAGGGCGCTGGAGGGATCATAATACCGCATTCAATCTAAGCGATTGACCCAATCCCCCAAGTGGAATTTCCACACAAATAACCACTATCCATAAAAAAGGCTACCCGGCGAATACCGGGCAGCCTTGAAATGAAACGGCGACTGATTATCGCTCGTCAATCGGCACGACCTTCTGGCCATACGGACGACCGACGTATTCACTCAATGGGCGGAACAGGCGGTTTTCGCTCCACTGTTCCAGCACGTGGGCAGTCCAGCCGCTCATGCGGGCGATGGCGAAGATCGGCGTGAAGAGATCTGTCGGGATATCGAGGCTGTAATAAACGGTGGCGCTGTAGAAGTCCACGTTCGCATTCAGGCCTTTGCGTTCCCGCATGATCTCAGCAATACGCTCAGACATCTGGATCCACTTCGCTTCGCCAAGCTGGGCGGTGAGCTGGATGGCCATCTCGCGAAGGTGCGGTGCGCGTGGGTCGAGGACCTTGTAAACGCGGTGGCCGATGCCCATGATCTTCTTCTTCTGAGCCAGGGCGTCTTCCACCCAGGCATCCACCTTGTCAGGACTGCCGATTTCTTCCAGCATGTGGATCACGCCTTCATTGGCACCGCCGTGAAGAGGGCCTTTGAGTGCGCCGATCGCCGCGCTGATGGCGGAATACATGTCGCTGAGTGTGGAGGCCACGACACGGGCGGTGAAGGTGGAGGCATTGAAACCATGCTCGGCATGCAGCACGTAGGCCACATCCAGGGTCTTCTCAGCTTCCTTGCTCGGCACCTCACCTGTCATCAGGTAAAGGAAGTGAGCGGCTTCGCTGAGGTCCTTGCGGATCGGCGGCAGTTCCTTGCCGGTGCGGGCGCGGTGGAAGTAAGCGGCAATCACACCGATCTGCGACACGAGACGGATGGCCGTGGCGAGGTTCTCGCTCACGTCCACATCATGACGATTCAGCTCATAGCTGCCCAGCATGGAGACCGCCGTACGCATGATGTCAATCGGCTTGGCCTTTTTAGGGGCGGCAAGCAGATAATCAATCACGCCCTGCGGCAACTCGCGCTCAGCACGCAGTGCGGTGGTCAGTTTCTCCAGTTCCGCACGGTTGGGCAGCTTCTGGTAAAAAAGCAAATAGACGACCTCTTCGTAGCTGACTTTGCCGGCGAGTTCATTGATGTCGTATCCGCAATAAAAAAGGATGCCTTCAGCACCCTTCACTTCCCCGAGACGGGTTTCTGCTGCGACGATTCCTTCGAGACCTTTGGAGACGACTGCCATGGCTGTTTTTAATGGTATGGGGGTTTGCGATTGGAAAGAGGTCAACATACGGGATGGATCTCCCGTGTCTTTGTGCGAGTTAGCTGCAAGCGTGCAAACGCTCAAGGCAAAATACGCTCCAAGAGCGTTTCCTGAGCCAACTTCCCCATCTTCGCATCAGTGGCGAGGTTTTCCCCCAAGCTTTTCCTGACCCTGGGGTAAAGGCATCTGCCAAACAGCCGCATCCTGGGGGATTCCTTCCAACTCCACAAAGGGGGCGAGTCCAGGTTCCCGGCGGGCAGGCCGGACCTCGTTTGATGCGGTTGAGGAGGTCTTCCCGTCCTGGTCTTTGGCCACGCGGGACTGGATCCGCGAAAGCAGGCTGCGAGGCTCCAGCCGGGTCCAGACTTTGCCCGACCAATAGTCCCCCTTCCAGCCCTGGCCAGGAGTCGAATGAACGTAGAGGGCAAAGCGGTCGAACATGATTTCCGGCACGTAACGACTGCCGACCCGTGAGACCAGGGGCGGATTGGAGGGATCTGGGCGGCCTTCGGTGGACTCCAGCAGGTATTCCTTGTCATCCACCTTCACCACCACCCAGGCATGGCCCCCCATGTCACCGTAACGGCCCAGGGCCACGCGAGCTTGAAACCCACGCGAAAGCAGCCAGTCACACAAAAAGATCGCAGAATCCTCGCAGTCTCCGCGGCCTTTCCGCTGCGTGTCCAGGCTCGTTTGCCAGGCATCGGTCGATTCCTTTTTGGAGCCAGGGTCTTTGGTATATACGCAGTTGGCATGCACAGCCGCCCAGATGGTGAAAAGCTCATGCACCCGGGAATCATCTTTGGCAAAAATGGCCGGGGGAGCATACCCGGTCAGGAACTCATTCACAAAACGATACCGCCCGGTCTCATCCGCTGCCACGACGGCATAAGTGCGCCGACATTGCGGGCACTCGAGTCCCAGACTGTTCTGGGCACGAGAAACCCTGACAATGTGCGGATGCTGGCAGTGAGGACAGGTGCTGAAAAAGGCCTCCTGATCACTGGCCGTGATAGCCTCCGGACTGAAGTCTTCCAGGCGCTGTCCCACGATCAAAAGAGCATGGGTCACCAGTCCGCCAGCAGACCGGCGGATCGCGCAGGCCAGATGCGTCATCTCTGGCGCGGTCTTCTGCGAAAAATCATGAAACTGGTCCAGCAAGGCCCGCAATGTGGGACCGCTGGCCGTGCAGACCGACACCTGCAAATAACGCGGCATTTTGTCCTGCACGATCTGGGTGAGGCGGTTCACATCATCCAGCGCCATCGTCGGGAACTCCGATTCCAGCCAGGTCTCAAGTTCGATGTCCATCTTCAGCAGCGGCTGCCGGGCCCCCATGCGGACGAAGTTGATCCGGTCCACCAAGTCCACCTCAAAGCGCACGCCCGAGTACGCCTGGTCCTCACCGCTCATCCATTCTTTGAACCAAAGGTCCCAGGCGGCCAGCTTGCCATTCTTATGGGCCATCAGTCCGCCAGCCAGAGTAAGGCCGAGGAGGGTGGACCAAAGGAGAAGGCGGGGGAGCATGGACGGCCAGCATTATAGTATTTATAGACAAAGACGCAATCCCAAAGCTGTCCGAGATCCATGGCTCCCCCCTGCTGGCGGAAGGAGCACAGATCAACGCCGTGCTTTGGCACCGCGCTCATCCGTTTCCACCACGCCATCGCGCAGGCGGATGATGCGGGTGCAGCGTTCCACCATGCGTTCGTCATGAGTCACGAAGACGAGGGTCTTACCCTGTTCGTTGAGCTCGTCAAAAAGTGCCAGGATCTCCTGGCCAGATTTGGAATCAAGGTTCCCAGTGGCCTCATCCGCCAAAATCATGAGCGGGCTGTTGGACAGGGCGCGGGCGATGGCCACGCGCTGCTGCTGCCCGCCGGAAAGTTCGTTAGGCTTGTGAAAGAGCCGATGCCCCAGGCCCACCTGGTTGGCCAGCTTTTCCGCCACCTCCCGCATCTGCGCATCATCGGCACCGCCATAGTACATGGGCACGGAGATGTTCTCCAGGACGGTGAGCTGCTGGATGAGGTTGTAACTCTGGAAGATGAAACCCAGGTTGCGATTGCGCGCCGCCGAGAGGTCGTCATCGTTCAGGGTGGCCACGTTTTCACCACCGAGGAAGTAGTCACCGCTGGTCGGCTGATCCAGGCAGCCCAGGACATTGAGCAGCGTGGATTTGCCGCAGCCGGAGGGCCCCATGATGCAGACGTACTCCCCTGGGTGGATGTCAAAGGACACTCCCTGGAGCACCTGGCTCAGGACATCGCCCATCTGGTAAGACTTGCGAATGTCCCGCAGACTGATGATCGGTTCAGACATGCATCACTTCACGGTGGCCACATCCTTGGGCTTGGCTTTGCCCTGACCTTTGGGTTTGGCAGGCGTGGCAGGATTTTCTGGCAGGCCGGGAGCTGTTGGGCCGTCCGCCTTGTTTTCCGGCACCAGTTTCTTCGGCAGAGACAGGGCGACGAGTTCGCCCAGCTGAAGGCCGGTGCGCACCTCGATGAATTCATCGTTGAACAGGCCGGTCTCGACCGAGCGGCGGGCGAGGTTGCCGCTTTCATTCACGTAGCAGTAGTGGTGGTCGTTTTCGACCTCGATGCTCTGCACGGGGACGAACATGACATCAGCAAGCTGATCCACCAGGATTTCCACCTTGGCATTCATGCCGGGCTTCATCCAGGGGTGAGTGCCCAGGATGTGGATGGAGGCGGGGTACACCTTCAGGTTAGGCGTGTAACGGCTGCTGCTGGAGTCAGGAAGAACGGCGAGCTCCGCCACGCGGCCTTCGAGGACGATGCCCGGCTCGGCATCCACCTTGATCAGGGCCGGCTGGCCGATGCGCACCTTCTTCACCTGGGATTCGTGAACGTTCACATGCACGCCCATCTGGGACATGTTCGGAATGGTCAGCACCGTTTGGCGAAACCGCACATTGCTGCCCTCTTCGATAGACTCATTGTATCGGGCCGCAGCGCTGGCGTTTAAGTCGCCGTAGGCCACCAGACCAGGCTGGACGGCACGCATCATGCAGGCTTTGAGCTGGCGATCCAGGTCCTCCTTCTTGGCCAACTCCATTTCGTAACGACGCTTCGCCGTCTGAAACCGCGTTTCCGCCTGAGCCATTTTAGAGCGGTTCGCCCGCACGGTGCGCTGTAGCTTGGTCAAACTTTCACGGTAGGCCGAGACCAACTGCGCGCACATCTTGGAGAAGGCATACTTTTTAAACAGGGCCAGCTCCGTACTCGCTGTCTTGCCCGCGAGGGACACTTTTTCAAAGTTGACTTGGTCATTCTCCAACTGCGTTTTGGAAATGAAATCACGTGAGGCGAGACGCTGCGAGGCCTCGACTTTTTGCTTGGCCACGGCCAGCTCGGATTTGCGCAGGAGCAGTTCGTCTTCCAACTGACGGAGCTTTTGCTGTGCTTCACCGTCCCCACTGTTCTGGCCTTCCAGGAAAGGCGAAAAATCAATGCGTTCGGACTCGGCGGAACCGATGGTCTTTTTCAGCGGGCGAATAGGGTCTTTTTTCGCTTCCACCACGGCCGAAACATTGGTGCCAGCCTCCAGCTGGGCATTGGCCTGAGACTCGAGCTGATCGGCAAACTTATCAAATTCAGGCGCATCTTTGGGCAGCCCTGCAGCGGCCAAAATCTTCATGCTCAATTCACGGCCAAGGTACTTCTCAAAATCCATCAGGGCGAAGATCGCCGTCTCCTTCATGTCACGCACGAGGCTCTGGTTCTCGCTACGCTGGATCTCGCGGCCCTCGTCGGCATCAATGTAAGAAGCGACGGTGGTCTGAAACTGGATTTCGTGGTCCTGAATACGGGTTTTCAGGTCGGAGTTGTCGAGTTCGACCAAGACTTTCCCTTCCTTCACATCCTCTTCCGTCACCAGATAGCCTTCCGGAATCAGGCTGAGGATTTTGGTCGGCGTTTCGATTTCCGACTTCAGTTCAAA
>DMMK01000670.1 GCA_003453085.1 Verrucomicrobiales bacterium | reverse complement strand
ACTTGGTGTAGCCCAGGTAGCCCATGAACACACCGATGAGGGCGGCGATGACGATGATAACGGAGGGCTTCACCACGCGGCGCTTGGCCAGGACGGGGAGGAAACCGAGGACGAGCCAGAGGCCCAGCTTCACATACACCCAGGTAGGCAGGGCGCTGAAGAGTTGCATTTTGGCCAGCATGCCAAAACCGGACACAAGGCTGATGAGCAGCCCGGTGCCGTGCCACTTCATGGCGGACTTGGCGCTGTCATTGGACAGCAGGGCGCCAAACCCGATGAACACGAGGATAAGACCCAGAATATGAAGAAGATGGTAAGCTGCGAGGGGCATAGGTGGTGGGAGATGTTGCCACGATACGCAGCGGGGGACAACTGCGGTTTGGAATTTGGCCGATTTTAAGGGGAAGAGAGAGGGAAAAGAGGGGGGCATGGCCCAGTCACCCTCTCCGCAGGGCCTTGAAACGCAGGATTCCACTGAAGCCTCCTTAGTTGGCAGGTTGATAAAGGAATATACTTAGTTATGCACGTCACCCAAGAGGGGGATAATAAAGGTATTCATTATTTGCCGTGGATTTTGAAAATCCGGCACTGTTATGAATTCACTCTTATTTGCATCCCCGCTGAGTCGCACCTGGACGGCGCTTTTCACAAGCCCCTTGGGAAGAGTCCTGTTCCTCGTTTCCATGCTTTGGCTGGGGGCTTCCGGCGCAGCGCAGGCCCAGGCCCCGGTCAAAGTGAACTTCGAATCCGGTGTGATCACCCTGGCTGGAGGGCAGGCGACTTCGACCACCTGGCAGTCGGTCACCTTCACCCGCAATTTTAATGGCATCATTCCGGTGGTGGTCATGGGGCCAGCCCACAGTGCGGACACCCACCCTCACACCGTGCGGGTGCGCAATGTGACGGCCACAGGCTTCCAATGGCAGATTGATGAATGGGATTACCTCACGGGGGCGCATCCTGGATCCATCACGGTCCATTTCTTCGCGATGACCCCGGGCACGCACGTTTTTGGCAGCCAGCGCTGGCAGGTGGGACGCGTGGCGACTGTGAACCGTGCGAATACGACGGTGCCCCTCACAGGTTTCACCTATCCGCCCATGGTGCTCACCCAGGTGGAAACCACGGCCAACGTCATCGCGGCCAACAACCCGCGCGCTCTGAAAACCCGCAATTCCGCCGTGACGAACACGGGCTTCGTGGTGAATCTGGAGACCCAGCAGAACTACACCACCGCGATTTCCAATGAAGGCATTGGTTATATCGCAGTTTCCGAAGGCATCGGCTACCTCGATGGCAAGGTCCTCTGGTCCTACAGCCCAGGCACAGTGGGGAATGCCATCAAGACTTTCTACACCGGTCCCTTCACCAATCCGGTGGTGGTCGCCCAAACCCAGACCAAAAATGACACGGAACCGGGTGATCTGAGAATGAGCAGCCTGCCCATCCTTTCGAATGGATCCACCCGCGTCCAGTTTTCCTTCCAGGAGGAAACTTCTGCCAATGGCAGCCTAAACCACACGGCAGAAACCGTGGCTGGTGTCTTTGTGGGTGACATGCCGGGAGAAAGCGCTGCGAAACTGGTGTTCGGAAGTGTGAACGTCAATCAAAGCTCTCCCACTCAATGGTTCAAAGTGAATCTGGCCACGGCCTACACCGCCCCCGTGGTGGTGTTTGGTCCGTTGACGAAAAATGAGGCGACGCCCGCTGGAGTGCGCGTGCGCAATGTGCTGGCGGTGGATCCTGCCAATGGCAACAAGGCGAGCTTCGAATACCAGGTGGACGAATGGGACTTCGCCGATGGCATCCATGCTCCGGAGACCGCCAGCTACACCGTGATGGAAGCCGGCGTCTTTGCCATCGGTGGCCAGGTGGTGCAGGCAGGCAGCGCGACCGGGGTCACCCATACGGGCTCCGTGCAGTATCTGAGCGACAGCTACTGGGCCAGCGACATCTATTATGAGCGCGAGCCCGCCGTTTTTGCTCAGTGCGTCACTGTGAATGAAGCCAGCGCCGTGACGGCCCGGGTGGACAGTGTGGACACTCTTTATTTCTGGCCGGTGAATTTCCGGGTCCGCCTCACAGAGGCTGAAAATGCCGATCAGACCCATGCGGCTGAAACAGTGCATTTCATCGTCATGCCCGGCGGGACTGGCCAGTTCATGAGCTCAAATAGCAACTTCCGTTTTGCCACCGGGATTGGTTCGCTCAGCTCGGTGCCGTCGGCAGCCAGCTTTGGTTCCAAGTATGCATCCCCGGCTCTTTTCGCCGCTGCCCAGGGCAATGGTGAGGCCAGCTTCCAGGTGGAAGGTTATTATGAAACTGGTCTGGCCAGCGATGCAGACCCCATCTTGCTGCGCCATGGTCAGTTGAATGCGGCAGGAGTGAATCTGGTGGCGGATGAAGACGCTTCCCCTTCTGCGGACAATGTCCATGCTGTCGAAAACGGAGCCTGGTTCGTGGTTCAGCAGGCTGCCGATGCCGATGGTGATGGTGTCTCCGATACCATCGAAACCCAGATGGGCACCAACCCAAGTCTGGCGACCAGTCCCTCCAACGCCTCCGGCGGCACTGCCACAGACTGGGACACGCTGCAA
>DMMK01000686.1 GCA_003453085.1 Verrucomicrobiales bacterium | reverse complement strand
AGTGTCTTCCGTGGTTGTTCCTCAGGGCTGACTGTCGAGAACGAGGCCCTGTTGAGGATCGGCATGCGCAAGGCGGACCTTGGCGGTATTGCCGATGCCTTTCGTGGATTTGTTCTCGGCGATTAAAAACTGGTTAGGCATGATGCGAGCGATACCGACGGAGGCATTGAACTCCCACTTGCCCGTGAAGCGGAATTTTTCATCAGCACGCAGCAGGACGGCAGGTTTGCCATAGCAACCAAACCACCAAGAACCGTCGGCATACTCCACTGTCTGGATGCCCATGAGAGTGTAGCCGCTGGTCAGCGTGTGACGCTGGATGAATTGGAACTTCGTGTCGTATTCATACACGTAGTTATGATCGGTTCCCGGGGGCAGGCCGCCGATGAGGATGAAACGACCTTCACGATAGGCCATGCCTCCTGCGCCATGAACGAGTTCCGGCACGGGATGGCGAGAGAGTTCGGCCAGAGTGTCGCCATCGAAGACGAAGACCCATGAGTCAGCTTCGCCTGCGGGCTGGTTGAACTTGCCCAGATTGACCGCGACATAAACCTTGCCGTCGTGATGGCAGAGATCTCCCTGGTGACTGGGTGCGGCGACTTTTTTGAGAATCTTGCCCTCCAGATCCGTCTTCACGATCGCATCCGTCCAGGACCAGTAGATGGCATCTTTTCCATTGGTGCAGATGCCCTGGACATGACGCGGGTAGGCCCCTTCACAGGCTACGGGTTTGAAGAGTTCAGACGCGTTTGAGGCAGTGCTCAGAAGGAAAACAACCACGGAAAGCACGGAGCAGACGGAAGGCAGAGGAAATGAATACATAAAATCAGTTCATGAATACATTCCCTGTCTTCAGTGTCTTCCGTGGTTGTTCCATCAGGAGATCACTCGGCCTGTTTCTTTTTGCCCTTTCCTTTACCTTTGCCCATGCCTTTGGCATTCTGGGGGACAGGAGGATTCACCTCGCCATCGAAGGCTTTGTTGCCATGAGTCAGGCGTGGGGGCGGCAGGATTTCTTTGACCTCGGTTTGCAGGCGTGTGAGCTCGGTTTTCAGGTCTTTGACAGTGTCCGCATAGGCGGGATCTTTGTAGAAACTCCGGGTTTCTAGCGGATCTTTTTGACGGTCCAGCAGCTCCCAGTCATCCACGTCTGGGGCATAGTAATGGATGAGTTTGTAGCGGTCGGTGATCACTCCATAATGTGGGCGCACGCGATGAGGGACGGGGAACTCATAGTAGTGGTAGTAGAAGCTTTTGCGCCAGTCCGCAGGCGTCTCGCCTTTGAAAAGTGGCACCAGGGAACGGCCCTGCATGTCCGCAGGTTGCGGCTGGCCCGCGATGTCCAGGAAGGTCTGGGCCAGGTCCAGCAAGGAAACGATGCTGCCATTGGTGCTGCCTGCCTTGGACACTCCAGGCCAGCGGACCAGGAAGGGGGTGGTGAGGGATTCTTCAAAGATCCAGCGTTTGTCGAACCAGCCGTGCTCTCCGAGGTAGAAACCTTGGTCACTGCTGCAAATGACGACGGTGTTTTCGGCGAGGCCGGATTTGTCCAAATAATCGAGAACCGTGGCGATGCTTTCATCCACGCCTTTCACGCAGCCCAGGTAGTCGTGCATGTAACGCTGGTAGCGCCATTTGATGAGGTCTTTGCCGGTAGGCGGCGACTCGTTATACTTTTTGTTAATCGGATCGTAATACGCATTCCAGGCTTTGCGCTGTTCCTCATTCAAGGAAGACGGTGGGATGAGTTTCATGTCACGCTCCGTAATGGTGCGGTCCAGGCCCATGTCGTGATCGCTAACGGCCTTGCTACGACCTTCGAAGGTGTCAAAAAGGGTCGGAGGCTCCGCATAAACACGACCTTTATCATGGTTCAGGTGGCGCAGCGCGGGCTCCCATTCCCGGTGAGGGGCCTTGTGCTGAAGCATTAGCATGAAAGGCTTGGTCTTGTCGCGACCTTCCAGCCACTTGAGACCCTGCTCGGTGATGATGTCAGTGACGTAACCGGTTTGTTTCACCTCCTGACCATTTTCGATCATGGGTGGGTTGTAGTAAATGCCCTGGCCGGGAAGGACGTTCCAATAATCGAATCCTTGAGGGTCGGTCATCAGATGCCATTTGCCGATGACAGCGGTGGTATAACCGCCTTTTTGCAGCAGCTTGGGAAACGTCTGCTGGTTACCATCGAAGCGGCTGTTGCTGTTGTTGTGAAAGCCGTTCAGGTGCGAATATTTGCCCGTCTGGATCACGGCGCGCATGGGGCCGCAGATGGAGTTCGTGACTAGGCAGCGGTTAAATCGAATGCCTTCTTTGGCGAGGCGATCTATCCCCGGAGTCTCAAGCAGCTTGCGCTCGTCGCCATAGCTGGAAATGGCCTGGGAGGCGAGATCGTCCGAGAAGAGGAAGAGGATGTTCGGCGGCCCTTTAGGCGCTGCCGAAAGAGAGGTGGCCAGCAAACCGGCGCAGGTGAGGAGGAGTCGTCGCATCATGGTCAGAGACCGTGGTAACGACGGGGCCAAGCCTCACATTGCAGGGAAATGCGAGGGGGTGGTGGGTTAAGAG